>NZ_JBEPDB010000015.1:0-137022 GCF_040300025.1 Dactylosporangium sp. NPDC000555
TGTGGGGGGTTTGGGGCTGGCTGTGGCGGCGGGGGGGGGGGGGGGGCGGCGGGGGGGTTCCGGGGGGGTGTTGACCCCGGGGGGTTCGGAGGGTGGGGGCGGGGCGGCCGCCACGACACCGGCCGCCGCCACGGCGCGGTCGCGGTCCGGCCCCTCACGCCCGGCGAGCAGATCGGCCAGGGCCTCGGCCAGCAGCGACCGGACCAGATCGGCGGTGACGCAGCCGCCGCCGGCGAGCGGCGTGCGGTGGTGCAGCCACTGCCACACCTGGCAGCGGGCGATCTCGGCCGTCGCCGCGTCCTCCATCAGGTTCCACAGCGCCACCGCGCCGGTACCGCCGAGCCAGGCGTCGATGTACCGCAGCGCCACGGCGATGTCGGACCGCAGTCCTTCCACGGTGACCTTTCCCGGGGTCTTGTCGACGGAGAGCAGGTCGGTGGCGGTGACCGTGACGTCGTCTCGAAGCCGGTCGAGCTGGTTCGGACGGTCGCCCAGGACCGCGTCGAACGCGTCCCGGCACACCTCGACCAGGCCCGGGTGGGCAACCCAGGACCCGTCGAACCCGTCGCCGGCCTCGCGCTGCTTGTCCGCCCGCACCCGGGAGACGGCCGCCTCGTTGACGTCCGGCGACCGGCTCGGGATGAACGCGGCCATGCCACCGATCGCGTGTGCGCCGCGCCGGTGGCAGGTGCGGACCAGCAGTTCGGTGTAGGCGCGCATGAACGGCACGGTCATGGTGACGTCCGCACGGTCGGGCAGGACGAAGTCCGACCACTGCCCGAAGTTCTTGATGACGCTGAAGATGTAGTCCCAGCGGCCCGCGTTCAGCCCGGCCGAGTGCTCACGCAGCTCGTACAGGATCTCCTCCATCTCGAACGCGGCGGTGATCGTCTCGATCAGCGTCGTGGCGCGGATGGTGCCCTGCGGCAGGCCCAGATACTGCTGGGCGAAGACGAAGACGTCGTTCCACAGCCGGGCCTCTCGGTGGTCCTCGAGCTTCGGCAGGTAGAAGTACGGCCCGGAACCGGCGTCGAGCTGCCGCTGTCCGCAGTGGAAGAGGTACAGGCCGAAGTCGACCAGGCTGGCCGAGATCGGCCGTCCGTCCACCGCGATCCACTTCTCCACCAGGTGCCAGCCGCGCGGCCGGACGACGATCGTGGCTAGGTCGCCTCCGAGGACGTACCGCTTGCCGCGCTCGTCGGTGAAGTCGATCCGCCGATCCAGCGCGTCGATCAGGTTGAGCTGGCCCCCGATGATGTTGTGCCAGGTCGGCGCGGTGGCATCCTCGAAGTCGGCCAGCCACACCCGCGCGCCCGAGTTGAGGGCGTTGACGGTCATCTTGCGGTCGGTCGGGCCGGTGATCTCGACCCGCCGGTCGGTCAGCCCGGGCGCGGGCGGCGCCACCCGCCAGGTGGGATCCTGGCGGATCCGGGCGGTCTCCGGCAGGAAGTCGGGCATCTGGCCGGTGGCGAATCGGGCGCGGCGGGCCCGCCGGATGTCCAGCAGCGCAGCCCGCCGGGCGGCGAAGCGATCGTCGAGCGCGACCAGGAAGTCCAGCGCCTCGGGAGTGAGAACCTCGTCATACCGTTCGGCCAGCGGGCCGATGATTTTGTACCTCACGCGAACTGCTCCGTTTCGGTGGACCCGCGCAGGGCGGTCGTCTCAGCCGCCGGGTTGAGCACGCTGCTGATCAGGTCGAAGTAGCCTGTGCCGACCTCGCGCTGGTGCTTGACCGCGGTGTAGCCGTCGGCCTCGGCGGCGAACTCGCGCTCCTGCAGCGCGACGTAGGCGGGCATGCCGTCGGCGGCATAGCCGCGGGCCAGGTCGAACATCGAGTAGTTGAGCGCGTGGAAGCCGGCCAGGGTGATGAACTGGAACTTGTACCCCATGTGCCCGAGTTCCCGCTGGAACTTCCCGATGGTCGCGTCGTCGAGGTGCTTGCGCCAGTTGAACGACGGGGAGCAGTTGTAGGCGAGCATCTGGTCCGGGTACCGCTGCTTGATCGCGTCGGCGAACCGGCGGGCGACCTCGAGGTCCGGCGTGCTGGTCTCCATCCAGAGCAGGTCGGCGGACGGCGCGTAGGCCAGGCCGCGGGCGATGCACGCCTCGACACCGTTGCGGAACCGGTAGAACCCCTCGGCGGTGCGCTCACCGGTGACGAACGGCCGATCCCGCTCGTCGACGTCGGTGGTCAGCAGCGTCGCGGCCTGCGCGTCGGTGCGGGCGACGATCAGCGACGGCACGCCGGCGACGTCGGCGGCCAGCCGGGCCGCCTGCAGGGTCCGGATGTGCTGCCCGGTGGGGATGAGCACCTTGCCGCCGAGGTGACCGCACTTCTTCTCGGCGGCGAGCTGATCCTCCCAGTGCACCCCGGCCGCGCCCGCCACGATCATCGCGGTCATCAGCTCATACGCGTTGAGCACGCCGCCGAACCCCGCCTCGGCGTCGGCGACGATCGGGGCCAGCCAGTCGATCTGCGGGCCGGTGCCCTCGGCCGTGCTGATCTGCCCGGCGCGCATCAGGGCGTTGTTGATCCGGCGGACGACCGCGGGCACCGAGTTGGCGGGATACAGGCTCTGGTCGGGGTAGGTATGGCCCGCGAGGTTGGCATCCGCGGCGACCTGCCAGCCGGAAAGGTAGATGGCCTTGAGACCGGCGCGAACCATCTGCACGGCCTGGTTGCCGGTGAGCGCGCCGAGCGCGTGGATGTAGTCCTCGTCGTGCAGCAGCTGCCACAGCCGCTCCGCGCCGCGCCGGGCCAGGGTGTGCTCCTCCTGGATCGCACCACGCAGCCGGACCACGTCCTGCGGACCGTAGTCGCGCTGTATCCCCTGCCATCGCGGGTCGGTGTGCCACTGCTGCCGCAATCGCTCCGCTGCGTCCATCGTGTGCCCCCTCGATCGCTGGTGGTTACTCCCCCACGGTCACACGGTCGTGATCGGCCGGTCGAGGGACGCAAACAGCCAAGTCCTGCGAAGTTGTGGAGCCAATTCGCTAATTTGCGAAGACACGGATTGACAGCGGTGTTATAGCTGGAGTTAGCGGATGTAACTGGAGGTGGGAGCGATCGCCAAAATTTTCGCCGGCGCGCGCCTGCGCCGGCTCCGGGAGCAACGCGGACTGAGCCAGACGGACCTCGCCCGCCACCTGAGCATCTCGCCCAGCTACCTCAACCAGATCGAGCATGACATCCGGCCGCTGACCGCACCGGTGCTCATCCGGGTCACCGAGCTCTTCGGCGTCGAGCCGACCGTCTTCGCTCCCCACGACACCCTGCAACTGGTCGCCGGCCTGCGGGAGGCACTCGCCGGCACGAGCAGCATCGCGGATCTCACCGAGCTCGCCTCCCGGCTGCCGGAGATCGCCGAATCGGTGATCGAGCTGCACCGCCGCTACCGTCAGGTCGCCGACCAGCTCACCGAACTCGTCGGCGACCGTGGCCAGCTGGGCCGCAGCCCGCACGACCAGGTGACCGACTTCTTCTACCGGCGGCAGAACTACGTGCCGAATCTCGACGAGGCGGCCGAGACGCTCGCGGCGCGCATGCGGCTGCGGCGCGGCGAGGTCCGCGCCGGGCTCGAGGAACGGCTGGCCGAGCGGCACGGCGTGCGGGTCTCGCCCGAGGACGCCGAGTCGCTGGGCGGCGACCTGCACCGATTTCAGCCGTACACCCGGACACTGCACCTGTCCACGTCCCTGCGTGCCGGGCAGGAAGCGATGCGGATGGCCGCACAGCTGGCGCTGCTGGAGTACGCGGACGTGATCGACGAGCTCGTCGAGGAGGAGCACTTCGACGACGTGCAGACGCAGATCCTCACCCGGGTGGGCCTCGCGAACTACTTCGCCGCCGCGCTGATCCTGCCGTACGAGCAGTTCCTGAGCGCCGCGGAAACCCGCCGGTACGACATCGACCTGCTCACCGAGCACTTCGCGATGGGCTGGGAGACGGTCTGCCACCGCCTCAGCACGCTGCAACGCCCGCGTGCGCGAGGCGTGCCGTTCTCCTTCGTCCGCGTCGACCGGGCCGGCAACATGTCCAAGCGCCAGTCGGCTACCGGCTTCCCGTTCTCCCGCACCGGCGGCACCTGTCCGCTGTGGAACGTTTACGAGGCGTTCAGCTCGCCCGGCCGAGCGGTGACCCAGATCGCGGCGATGCCCGACGGGCAGCGGTACCTGTGGATCGCCCGCACGGTCACCCGGCACCACGGCGGCTACGGCCAGCCTGGCAAGGTCTACGCGATCGCGCTCGGCTGCGAGATCAAGCACGCCGGCCGCCTGGTCTACTCGACCGGCATGGACCTGCACGACGTCGAGGCCGCCATGCCGATCGGGCCCGGCTGCAAGACCTGCGAACGGTCCAACTGCCCGCAGCGGGCCGCCGCACCGATCAGCCGGCAGCTCGATCTGGACGAGAACCGCAGCACATTCATCCCGTACCCGTTGAAGGGCCCGCCGGCGGGACGATCGGAGCCGAAGCCGGAGGCGGGCAGGTCGGCGGGGCCGACGGCGCCGGCGGCATAGCCACGGCGCCACGCTCCGGGCCTTTCACGTCTCGGCGGTACGCGGGCGGCTACCCGCCGGCCTGGCCCGCCCGGCCCGCCGCGCCGCCGTCACCGGGGCGGCCGCCACCGGGGTCGCCGGCCGCGGCAGATCCAGCTCGCCCGACACGTGCCCGCCCACCACGACGAGCCGGTCCAGCAGGTCCGCCAGGTGTGGTGTCGCCGCGCGGTAGAAGATCCGGGTGCCGTCACGGCGGGAGCCGACCATGCCCGCCTCGCGCAGCCTCGCCAGATGCTGGGACACCGCCGCCACGTTGGCGCCGACCAGCTCGGCCAGTTCACCCACCGAGTACTCACGTGCGGAGAGTGCCCACACCAGCCGCAGCCGGGTCGGCTCGGCCAGCGCCCGCAGCACATCCATCATCGGCCCGAATTGTTCTTGCCCCACCACGCAACAAAACCTAGCGCCGTCGGATCGGCACGTCACCCGCTCCGGTGCACAACGGCATAGTTGCGTGTGGACGCAAGTATGTGGCACACTCCATGACGGCCCTTGCTGGATCGGCCGGAGGAGGTGGCTGGGCATGCGGAGTTGTGACCCTCCCTCCAGTCGTCGTCCCCGGCCGCGCGGCGTCGCCTGACGCTCGGCGCACAGCCGGGGAAGCCCTCGACCTGACATGACCGCGCGCGTCGCCGCGCCGTCATGTCGTCACGTTGCGCGCTGGTCGGGCGGGCCGCCCGATTTCGCCGCCTCCGGGCGGTCTCCGGTGTTTGAATCCTCCCCATAGGGGGCTGCTCATGCTGTCCAAGAAGCGCATCCCACGCGCGGCGTCGACGCTGCCGTGGCTGCGCACCCAGTTCGGCTGGGTCGACTGGGTCGTCGCCGCCGCGGTGCTGGTGCTGTTCTACGTGGTGTTCCGCATCGCCGAGGGCACCACGGTGTCGTTCACCCCCGAACACGTCGCTCTCGACACCAACCCGGCCCGGCTGCCGTATTACGCCGGGCGGAGCCTGCTGCGCATGTTCGTCGCGCTCGGCGTCTCGACCCTCTTCACGTTCGTCTACGCGTATGCGGCGGCCCGGTCGCGGCGGCTGGAGAAGGTCCTCATCCCGGCGCTGGACATTCTGCAGTCGGTGCCGGTGCTGGCCTTCCTCACCGTCGCGATCGGCGCGTTCGTCGCCCTGTTCCCGCACTCGTTCATCGGCCTGGAGTTCGCCTCCATCTTCGCGATCTTCACCTCGCAGGCGTGGAACATGACGTTCAGCTTCTACCACTCGCTGATCACTCTCCCGCGCGAGCTCGACGAGCTGTCGCGCAGCCTGCGGCTGACCCGGTGGATGCGCTTCTGGAGGATCGAGGTCCCCAACGGCGCCATCGGCCTGATCTGGAACGGCATGATGTCGTTCGGCGGCGGATGGTTCTTCCTGGTCGCCTCCGAGGCGGTCACCGTGGCCAACTCCGAGTACAACCTGCCCGGCGTCGGCGCCTACGCGGGGGCCGCGATCGTGCGGGGCAACCTGGACGACGTGTTCCTGGCCATCCTCACCATGGCGATCATGGTGATCGGCGTCAACTTCTTCTTCTGGCGGCCGATGACCGCCTGGGCGGAGAAGTTCAAGCAGGAGCAGTCCGAGGCCACCGAGGTCCAGCGTTCCGTGGTACTGAACTTCCTGCGCCGCTCGCACTGGCCCCAGATCCTCGCCCCGGCCAGGCGCGCGATCACCGGCTGGTTCGCGCGGGCCGGGCGGGTCTTCGGCACCGACGACCGGCCGCTGCAGGTCAGCGACACCCGCCGCCGTGCCGGCGACATCGGCTTCGCCGCCGTGACGCTCGCGTTGATCGGCTGGGGCCTGTACAGCCTGCTGCGCTACCTGCGCACCACCGCCGGACTCGGCGTGTTCCTGGAGCCGTTCCTGCTCGGCCTGTTCACCTTCGGCCGGGTGATCGTGCTCGTGGCGATCGCCACGATCATCTGGGTGCCGATCGGCGTGCGCATCGGGTCAAGCCCCCGGCTGGCCCGCATCGCCCAGCCCGTCGTGCAGATCCTCGCCTCGTTCCCGGCCAACTTCCTGTTCCCCCTCGCGACGTGGCTGTTCGTCCGCACCGGCCTGTCCATCGACGTCGGCGGCATCCTGCTGATGGGCCTGGGCGCGCAGTGGTACATCCTGTTCAACTCGATCGCGGGGGCCATGGCCATCCCCACCGACCTGCGTGAGGCCATGGACAACCTGGGCGTGCACGGATGGCAGCGATGGCGGCGGCTGATCATCCCGGCGATCTTCCCGTACTACGTCACCGGCGGCATCACCGCCTCCGGCGGCGCCTGGAACGCCAGCATCGTGGCGGAGGTCGTCGGCTTCGGCGGCACCACGCTGACCGCGCACGGCCTCGGCGCGTACATCGCGCAGGCCACCGAAGCCGGCCACTACCCGCAGCTCATCGCCGGCATCGCCGTGATGTCGCTGTACGTGGTCGGGCTCAACCGGCTGTTCTGGCGCCGGCTGTACCGGCTGGCCGAAGCCCGCTACTCGCTGGCGTAGACAGCGCGGACCCGTCCCAGACCCGTACCAGACTTGAATCCGCAGACCTGTGAAGGACGCGACCACCATGACGACGCAGAAGACGAACGAGGTGCTGCTGGCCACCGACCGGCTGACCAAGTCCTACGCCGGGGCCGACGGGGAACTGCCGGTGCTCGCCGGCATCGATCTGCAGATCCGCGAAGGCGAGATCGTCGGCCTGCTCGGCCGCTCCGGCTCGGGCAAGTCCACGCTGCTGCGCTGCCTGGCCGGCCTCATCCCGCCCAGCGCGGGCACGGTCAGCTACAAGGGCGCCATGCTGACGGGCTCCAACCCCGGCACGGCCATGGTGTTTCAGACCTTCGCGCTGCTGCCCTGGCTGACCGTGCAGCAGAACGTCGAGCTCGGCCTGGAGGCACGCGGCGTGCCCGAGGCCGAACGGGCCCAGGCCGCGTTGAAGGCCATCGACCTCATCGGCCTGGACGGCTTCGAGTCCGCCTACCCCAAGGAGCTGTCCGGCGGCATGCGCCAGCGCGTCGGCTTCGCCCGGGCCCTGGTCGTCGAGCCGGACGTGCTGCTCATGGACGAGCCGTTCTCCGCCCTCGACGTCCTGACCGCCGAGAACCTGCGCGGCGAGCTGCTCGAGCTGTGGTCGTCCGGCCAGTTCCCCACCAAGGCCGTCGTCGTGGTGACCCACAACATCGAAGAGGCCGTCATGCTGGCCGACCGGGTGATCGTTCTCGGCTCGCGGCCCGGCGTCATCAAGGCCGAGTACCGCGTGGACCTGGCCCGCCCGCGCGCCCGCGACGGCAAGGAGTTCGACGATCTCGTCTCCACCATCTACGCCACCATGACCGGCCGCGAACGCGAGCTCACGCCGGCCGCACCCGCGGCCCGGCGCACCCCCGCCAACACACCCCTGCCACCGGCCAGCGTCGACGGGCTCTCCGGCCTGGCCGAGATCCTGGCCAAGCACGACGAACCGGTCGACCTCGCCGACCTGGCCGACGAGCTCGGCCTGGACGTCGACGACCTGTTCCCGCTCGTCGACGCCCTGGACCTGCTCGGCTTCGCCGTCGTCGACGCCGACGGCGTCGCGCTCACCGACGTCGGTGCCGAGTACGCCGGCGCCGACGTGCAGACCAGCAAGGAGATCTTCGCCGCCACCGCCAGCGAGATCCCCCTCGTGCGCACCATGCTCACGAGCCTGCAACGAACCGACGGCGGAACCCTGCGGGTCGGGTTCTTCCGCGACCTGCTCGCCCACCACTACACCAGCGAACAGGTCGCACAACAGCTCGACGTCGCCACCGACTGGGGCCGCTACGCGGAGCTGTACTCGTACAACGCCATCGACGAGGAATACGAGCTCGACCCCGCCCAGCGAACCCTCCGCCGACCAGCGCCGGAGTAGGGTTGTCGTAGGTGACCGAGGTGGTACTCACCGGCGTTCTCGTCCTCGCCGTGCTCTTGCTCGCTTGCGTCGTGGCGTCACTGTTCGTTGCCTCGCGCCTGGCCCGGGAGAACGCCAAGCGCATGAGGCATGACCAGCGACGCCACCACAAGCCCTACCGGGGCACACACGAGCGGCGAGCCGGCCGGCATTGAGGGTCGACCCGCTCAGACGCGTTGCGAGAGCCCGGCGCCGGATGCCCGCCGCAGCCGCTGAGCCAGCTCGCCGACGCGGTCGGCGACCACGTCGATGTCGGCGTGCCCGGTCCGGTAGTTCGTGACGCAGGCCCGCAGCCCGTGGCGGCCGTCGAGCAGGGCCGGGCCGAGCAGCGCGGTGCCTTCGCCGGCAAGCGTGGCGAGGGCGGCGGTGTGCTCGGCCTCGCTCGCCCCCTTCATCCCTCGGCGAATAATCGCCCGCGACGGCGACGCAACGTCACTACGCTTGGCGGGCATGGCTCGTGTGCTCACTCCGCGTGCGGAGGACTTCCCCCGCTGGTATCAGGACGTGCTCGCCAAGGCTCAGGTGGCCGACAACGGGCCGGTGCGCGGCACCATGGTGATCCGACCGGCGGGGTACGCGATCTGGGAGCGCATGCAGTCCGAGATGGACAACCGGATCAAGGCGGCCGGCGCGGAGAATGCCTACTTCCCGCTGCTCATCCCCGAGAGCTATCTGCGGCGCGAGGCGCGCCACGTCGAGGGCTTCGCGCCGGAGCTCGCGGTGGTGACGCACGGCGGCGGCAAACAACTCCCCGAGCCCCTGGTCGTGCGGCCGACCAGCGAGACGGTCATCGGCGACTACATGGCGAAGTGGATCAGCAGCTACCGCGACCTGCCGCTGCTGCTCAACCAGTGGGCCAACGTCGTGCGGTGGGAGCTGCGGCCGCGGCTGCTGTTGCGCACGACGGAGTTCCTGTGGCAGGAGGGGCACACCGCCCACGCCACGCGGGACGACGCCCGCCGCTACGCGCGCATGATCCTGCACGAGGTGTACGAGGACTTCATGCGTGACGTTCTGGCGATGCCCGTCGTGGTGGGGTGCAAGACCGCGCGGGAGCGGTTCGCCGGCGCGACCAGCACGTACACGCTGGAGGGCATGATGGGCGACGGCAAGGCGCTGCAGATGGGCACCAGCCACGAGCTGGGCCAGAACTTCGCGAAGGCCTTCGGCATCGTCTTCGCGGGCCCGGCCGGCGGGCAGGAGCATGCCTGGACCACCTCCTGGGGCAGTACGACGCGCATGCTCGGTGGCCTGATCATGTGCCACGGCGACGACGCCGGCCTGCGCGTTCCGCCGCGGGCCGCGGCGACGCAGGCGCTCGTCTCGGTGGTCAAGGCCGGCGAGGGTGTACCGAAGGCAGCCGCACGGGTCCGCGACGAGCTCAAGGCCGCGGGCGTCCGGGCGGCGCTCGACGACCGGGTGGACGTTCCGTTCGGGCGGCGGGCGGTCGACGCCGAGCTCAAGGGCTTCCCGGTGCGGATCGAGGTCGGCCCGCGCGAGCTCGCCGAGGGCAACGTGGTGCTCGTGCGGCGGTTCGACGGCAGCAAGACGCCGATCGATGTCAACGCGATCGTCGGCACCGTGGCCGAGGCGCTCGCGCAGGACCAGCGGGCGCTGTACGACGAGGCGCTCGCCCGCCGGGAGGCCGGCACGGTCGAGGTGCGCACGACCGCCGACGCGATCGCCGCGGCGAGCGGGGGCGGGTGGGCGCGGGTGCCCTGGTCCACCATGGGCACCGACGGCGAGACGAGGGCGAACGCGGCGGGAGTGACCGTCCGCTGCCTCGTCCGGCCGGACGGCACCGTCCCCGTCTCCGAGGACGAGCCGGGCCTCGTCGCCGTCGTCGCGCGATCCTACTGACCGCCACCCGCCCGCCGGGACTCCTCCGTCGCCTATTAGCCGCGTGCCTGGCAGGGAACGCAGCGCCGGGCGCGGGGGAGGATAGCCAGCCGGGCCGCGGGGATGACGCCGGAGCACCGCTCGCAGCGGCCGTAGGTGCCCTCAGCGATCCGGGCGAGCGCGGCCGTGGTCTCGGCGACGGCCTGGCTGGCGGCGGTGATGCGCTCGGCGACGGTCTGCGGATCCTCGCCGGCGTCCGCGGGGTCGGCGCCGGCGGCCGTCAAGGCGGAGAGCTCATCGGTGTGCAGCTGTAGCTGGGCCTCCAGCAGCTGGCGCAGTTCATCGATCTCAGGGTCGACGTTGACACTCATCGGGTACTCCATCGGATTGGGTAAGCGTGCGGACAACGGGCGATCAGCCGCGCAGGACGGCGCTGCGCAAGGCGGCCAGGGCGGCAAGCCCGGCTCCTCGCACGGCGACCAGGTGCGGTGCCGCGGGCCGGCGCACCGGCACGTCCACGGCGGCGGCGATGCTGGCGGCCAGCCGTGGCCGGTTCGCGCCGCCGCCGACGAGCAGCAACCCGCCGCGCGCCGCGGCCGCGGCGGCCTGCCGGTGCTGCGGTGCCCGGCGCAGCCGCCCGAGCAGGTCGACGACCGCCGCGACCAGCGTCTCGTCGGTGCCCAGTGCGGTCACGTCGTCGGTACCCACCTCATGGCGCGCCGCTTCGAGCACGCCGCCGCCGGCGAGCACCGCCGCCTCGATGACCTGGGCGCCCAGATCGACGACCAGCAGCGGGCCGGGCGCCGCGCCCGCACCGATGGCGGCGGCCCGGATCGAGTCGATGAACAGCAGCCGGCCCGGGGCGAGCGCGGCGTTGAGCGTCTGGCGAAGGGCGTGCTGGTCGTTCTCGCCGGTGCGGACGGGGCGGCAGGCGACCACGGTCGCGCCGGGCGGTACCGGCCGGTCGTACCCTCCGAAGAGCGCGGCCAGCATCGACCGCGCGGCGGCCGGGTCGGTGATCCGCCCGCGTCGCACCACCGCCCGCGTTCCCGTGGCGAGGTCGCGGCTGCGCGCGTGCACCAGGGGCCGGCCCGATGTCCAGATCCGTGTGTACGCCCCGCCGATGTCCACGCCGACCGCCGTGGGCTCCACCGCGGCCTCTGCGGCGGTCCCTGGCGCTGCGGCAGGGGAGATCACGTCGGTGAACACGGTGTCTCCTTTCGGCTGGGTGCAAAGGGGAAGTTCGGCCGGACAGCCCCGAGAAACGGGGCCGTGCCGCAGGTCAGGCGGATCGCCTGAGGGGGCCGCGAAGCGGATGGCTACGTCAGCGCGTGTATGCCCGGGGCGCCCGTCGGCTGTGCCGGCGGCGCACTACCGGGCCGGCATCCGGCGGCGACGTCATGCCGACGGTGTCGCGCGCGTTCGGCGTGCCAGTCGTCATCGTCACCGCCTTCTTCCCTCTCGTCGCCGGGTGAATCTCCAGGGTCGGCCGAGGACCGGCGGTCCGCATCGGCGGTGACCGGCAACCTGGTCGTATGGTGGTTGCCGGTCACCGGCAATCACGATCCGCGCGAGAGGGCTGCCGAGCAGGGCTCGGCGCACCGGTGCGCAGCCGGGGCAGCACTGGAGGTGTGCAACGTGGCGGGTGGTGAGGTGCGGCGTCGGCGGACCGCGGCGGTCGGCCCGGAGGGCTGGCTGCAGGCGGTGGGTGAGGCCGCCGGCCGTGACGCCGGCGCGCCCGCCGAACTGCTGGGCGACTACCTGCAGCTGCTGGCCGAGGCGGCGGTCACCGGCCGCCGGCCTCGCCGCTCCGACCTGGACGCGGTCGGCGAGCTGGGTCGTCGCGCCGCGAGGCAGGGTGTCTCGGCCGGCCGGGCGGTGCAGCTGTATCTGTCCGCGGCACGACGCTTGTGGCAGGACCTGCCCGCCGTGGTGCGCTCCGACGACAGCGAGGTGGTCCGGGCCGCCGCCGCGGCGGTGCTGCAGGCCGTCGACGAGGCGGTGGCCACCCTCGCCGAGGGCTACGCCCACGCCCGCCGGGACCTCGTTCGCCGCGAGGAGGCGCTGCGCCGGGAACTGGTTGACGACCTGCTGCGCGGCGACTCCGACCCCGGTGCGCTGGTGCAGCGGGCCGAGCCGTTCGGCGTCGACCCGGCCCGTGGCCACCAGGTCGCCCTCGCCGCCCCGGGCCGGCGGCTGCCCGACACGCAGGCGACGATCAACGCGCTGGAGGCGGTCATCTTCGACCGGCTCGGCGACCGCGACGTACTGGTCGCCACGAAGGACGGCCTGCTGGTGGTGATCGCCCCCGCGGAGCCCGTCCCGGCTGGCCCGGCGGCCGGCGACCCGCGCCACGACCTCGGACACCTGGTGCACACCCAACTGAGCCGGCCCCGGTACGGCAGGCCCTGGCAGGTGACCGTCGGCCGCGCCCATCCCGGCCTCTACGGCATCGCCCGCTCCTACGAGGAGGCCCGCGAGGCACTGGCCATGGTGAAACGGCTGCGCCTGGGAGTCCCGGTCGTCAACGCCCACGACCTGTTGGTGCACCGGGTGCTGCTGCGCGACCAGCCGGCCATCGTCGACCTGGTCGGCGCCGTGCTCGGCCCGCTGACCGGCGCCCGCGGCGGTGCCGAGCCGCTCCTGGACACCCTGCGGGCGTACTTCGCCACCGGCGAGGTCGCGACCGAGGCGGCGAAACAGCTGCGAGTATCGGTCCGGACGGTCACCTACCGGCTGGCCCGGATCAGGACACTGACCGGGTACGACCCGGCCGACCCGGACCACCGCTTCACCCTGCAGGCCGCGGTTCGCGGCGCCGCGGCCCTGAACTGGCCCGCCAACCCACTGCCGACGATCACGTGACCCGGCCCGCCCGACCTTCGTAGTTTCATCAGATGGATCGGCTAGTTCATTTTCGTCATGCGCGGTGGTAGGGTTCACACCGTGCGGCTGTCGGACCGGGTTCATCTGGTGGGCAGTGGCTTTCTCGGCTGGTCGCTCTCGGATCGCCACGACAGCCACGTCTACCTGGTCGACGGTGGCACCGAGGCACTGCTCGTCGACGCGGGCAGCGGCCTCGGCCGGGCGGCGATCCTCGACCTGATCGAGCGCAGCGCGGCCCCGCCGGTCACCCGGATCCTGGTCACGCACGGCCACGCCGACCACGCCGCCGGTGCCGGCGCGCTGGCCGCCGCGCTGGACGCCAGGGTGCTCGCGTCGACGGCGGTCGCCCGGATGCTGGCCGACGCCGACGAGGTCGCCACCGGCCTGGCCGTGGCCCGGTCGGCCGGCACCTATCCGCCGCACCTGCGGCTGACCCCCACCGCGGTCGACGACGTGCGCGACGAGGGCAGCCTCCGCGTGGGAGACCTCACCGTCACCGTCCTGCCCACGCCCGGGCACGCGGCCGGTCATCTGTGCTTCCTCGTCACGACCCCGGCCGGCGACCGCTCGGTGTTCACCGGCGACCTGGTCTTCGCCCGTGGCCGCACGGCCGTCCTGGGAACCGCCGACACCGATCTGGCCCAGCTGCGGCGGAGCCTGCGCGTGGTCGCCGAGGCCCGGCCCGCCGCGCTGTTTCCCGGCCACGGCAGCATCGCGCTGGCCGGCGCGGGGGCACACCTCGACATCGCGCTCGCGGCATTCGACGCCGGCCGGCTGCCGCCGCCGCTGTTGCCGTGACCACAGTGGACACAAGGAGACCACCATGCGGATCGGCGTGAGCGGCGTCGGCTCGATCGGTCAGCGGCACGTGAGGCTGCTGCGCGACCTACCCGGTGTCACGGTGACAGTCTTCGACGCGGTAGCACCCGACCTGCCCGGCGGGATCGCGGTCGTGGAGACTTTCCCGGCCCTGCTCGACGCCGGCCTGGACGGACTGGTGGTGGCCACCCCGGACGCGGCCCATGCCGAGCAGACCGTCGAGGCGGTGCGGCGGGCAATCCCGGTGCTGGTCGAGAAGCCCCTGGCCGACAGCCTCGCCGCAGCCCGGGAGGTGGCCGACGCGGCGCGGCGGCACAAGGCCCCCGTGCTGGTCGGCTACGTGCTGCGGCACTACGCCGTGGCGGCCAGGGTCCGGGAGATCCTCGCCGACGGCGCCATCGGCACACCGGTGTCGGCCCATGCCAGCCTCGGTGCCTACGAGACGCTGCGACTCGCCCGCAACCGGTTCGCCGCGGCCGCGGACTACCGGCTGCCCTACGACTACAGCCACGAGTGGGACTATCTGCAGTGGTTCCTGGGCCCGATCGACCAGGTCGCCGCGGTCGCCAGAGAGGCCGGCGAGCTGCCGCTGAGCCAGCATCCCAACCTCATCAACGGCGTGTTCACGATGAGCTCCGGGGTCACCGGGACCTTCCACCTCGACTATGTGCAGGACGGCGGCGGCCGGCGGCTGGAGGTGGTCGGTGACCGGGGCACGCTGCGGGCGGACCTGGCCGGCGGCTCGGTTCGGGTGCGGGCGCACGGCGGCAACCTGACCCGCGAGTACGACTGCGCCGAGCACCGGGACGCCGCGTTCACCCGCCAGCTGGGCCACTTCCAGGACGTCATCACCGGACTGTCCGCGCCGCTGGTGACCGTCCACGACGGAGTGCGGGCGATCGCCGTGGCCGACGCGGTGGTCGCCGCCTGCCGGTCCGGCGGCTGGCAACCGGTGGCGGCCTGAGCCGTCAGTGGGCCGTCCAGCCGCCGTCCACCATCAGGTTGGCGCCGGTCACGTACGCCGAAGCGTCGCTGGCCAGGAACAGGATCGGCCCCTTGATGTCGTCCGGCCCGGCCAGCCGGCCCAGCGGGGTCGCCTTCCGGTAGGCGGTGAGGAACGGCTCCGGCTGGCCCTCGCTGCGCAGACCGCCCGGGCTCAGGCAGTTCACCCGCACCCCGTGCGGCCCGTAGTAGCAGGCGAGGTACCGGGTCAGGTTCACCATCCCGCCCTTGTCGTAGGCGTAGAACGCCGGACTCGTCACGGCCGTGTTCTGATAGATGTCGAACGTCGGCCCGACCACGCCGTAGATCGAGCCGATGTTGATGATCGAACCTCCGCCCTGCGCCGCCATCCGCTCCGCGAAGTACCGGCTGATCAGGAACAGCCCGGTCGAGTTGACCAGGCTCGTGGCGGCCCAGTCCGCGGCGCTGGTGTGGCCGGGGTCGGATCCCTGACGGTGCACGGATCCGTTGACCAGCACGTCGACGCGCCCGTGTGAGGCCAGCACGGCGTCGCGCAGGGCCAGGATCGAGGCCTCGTCGGCGAGGTCCAGCGGGTGGCTGCTCGCCGCGAGGCCCCGCCGCCGCAACGCGTCCGCCGCGGCGGCGCAGGCGTCCGCGTCGCGGGAGGTGACCACGACATGGGCCCCGGCCTCGGCCAGCGCGTCGCACATGTGCCGGCCGTAGAGCCCGGCCCCGCCGGTCACCACGGCGACCCGGCCGTCGAGCGAGTAGAGGTCCGTGACCGTCCTACCTGGACGGTCGGGTCGTTCCAGCTCAGCGAAGGACATCGGCCAGCACCTTTCTGATGTCATGGGCTTCGATCCGTTGTGCCGGTTTCGGTCCGGCCAGCCGGCCCAGGGCCGCGCTGTCCTTGTAGCCGGCGCCGGTGGCGATCAGAACCACCCGGTCGTCCGGGCCGAGCCGTCCGGCCGCGGCGTCGGCGAGCGCGCCGGCGTAGGCGGTGGCCCCGGCCGGCTCCACCAGGACGCCCTGCCGGGCCAGCTCCTGCTGCGCCTCGTGTACCTGCTCGTCGGTGACCTCGGTGAGGTGCCCGCCGCTGCCGCGTACCGCCTCCACCGCGCCGGCGCCGTCGAACAGCACCGCCACCTGCAGGCCGGAGATCCCGGTCGTGCACGGTCCGGACAGGCCGTCGAAGCGACCCCGCAGGGCCGGGCCGAGGGTGGGGCATCCGGCAGGCTGCACGGCCACCAGTCGCGGCCCGGCCGGCATCCGGCCGTAGCCGCGACCGATCGCGGACAGCAGCCCGCCGCCGCCCACCGGGGCATAGACCACGGTCGTCCGCGGTGCCTCCTCGGCGAGCTCGAAGGCGATCGTGGTCGCGCCCTCCATCGCCTCGGGGGAGAAGCGTCCGCCGGTGAGCATCGGCAGCAGGCCACACTCGGCGGCGAGCGCGGCGATGTCGCGGGCGGCCGAGTCGGTGGCGGCGGCGTCGTGCCCGAGGCCGGCCACCAGGTGCACGCTCGCGCCGAGCGCGCGGATCTGCAACAGCTTCTGCTCGGCCGTGTCGGCCAGCGCGAACAGGACACAGGCCAGGCCGGCCCGAGCGGCGTACGCGGCCGCGGCGGCACCTCCGTTGCCGGAGGACGTGCCCACGCAGCCGGCCAGGCCGCGTTCGGCCGCGATCGACAGCGCGACGCTGGCGATCCGGTCCTTGAACGAGCCGGTCGGGTTGAGGTGCTCGCACTTGACCAGCGCCGAGGCGACCCCGAGCGGTTCCGCCGCCACCGGCACCAGCGGTGTGCCGCCCTCGCCCAGGCTCACCACGACGTCGCCGGAAACCGGGAGCCGGTCCTGGTGGCGCCACATTCCGGTCGCGCCGGGCCGGACCGGGGCGAGGCCGGGATATGCGACCACGAGCTCGCCGCCGCAGGCGGTGCAGGTGTAGCCGACCGGGCCTGGTTCGCGGGCGGTGCCGCAGGTCCGGCACACCAACCGGAAGGTGGTCATCGGGCCGGGAACGCGGTCGGTGGCAGGGTCATCGGTACGCTCCGGCGGGGCAGGGTGGCCAGGTCGACCGGGCAGACCCCGGGCGTGGCCACCTCGATGACCTCGGACGCGATGTCACCGAACGCCGCCCGCCAGGCGATGGCTCCCTTCACCACCAGGATCCGGGCCGCGGCGGGGTCGATGCCGACCGAGGTCAGCTGCTCGGCGTGAAACGGCGGGGTCGGCCTGGTCGTGACCACGACGCTGACCCCGTCGACTTGCAGCACGGCGGTGGTGCCCATGTCGAACTCGCGACCCGTCATCCAGCTGCCGGAGGTGCGGTAGCGGCCGTCGGTCACGGTCAGCACCCGGCCTCGGACGTACACCGGTTCGCCGTGGCGTTCGTCGGTCCGTCCGCCGAGACGGGTGTCCACGTCGGCGCCGACCCCGGCGTCGGCGGCGAGCCTGGCCGCCATCGGGTCGGCGATGGTGACCACGGCGTCGCGGGAGCCCTGCCGCAGCAGTTCGGCCAGCAGCGCGGTCCCGTCGCCGGGGCTGCCGCCGCCGATGTTGTCGGCGACGTCGGCGAGCACCACCGGACCACCGGCATCCGGTGAGCGCTCGGCCAGCAGGGCCAGGGCCCGCCGCACCGCCGTCGCGGCGTCGTCGCGGGCCAGCGCGAAGGCGGCCGCCTCGGCCTGGATGTCGGCCAGGGTCTCGGCGATGACGTCCCGGGCGGCGGCCTCGGCCCCGGCGTCGTGGACGGCGAGCACACTGATGCCGGCCCGGTCCACGTCGCTGTAGGCGAACCCGGCGGGGATGCAGACCCGGGCCAGGCCGGCGGCCCGGCCCCGGCGGCCGGCCCGTTCTTGCAGCGACCGCATCGGCTCGGCGTCGGTCGCCTGCGCCAACGGGCATACCAGCATGGGGACCTTGCCCACCGCGGTGCGCAGCCGCCGGCCACCGAGGACCTGAGCGAGCAGGGCCGCCGCTTCCCGTCCGCGTTCACGCATGTCGACGTGCGGGTAGGTGTCGTAGCTGATGAGCACGTCGCTGCCGGACACCAGCTCCGGCGACGGGTTGGCGTGCAGGTCGAGCACGGCCGCGACCGGCACCTCGCCGACCACGTCCCGCAGGACGTCCAGCAGCGCTGTCTCGGCGTCGGGCCGGCCCTGCGCCACCATGGCGCCGTGCAGGTTCACCAGCACGGCGTCGAGCCGACCGGCCCGCCGCAGCGCGGTCTCGGCCCGCTCCAGCAACGCCTCGATGGTGTCCCGGTCGGCCGGACCGCACGGCCAGGCGCCGGCCGAGAACACTCCGACCAGGTCGAGGTCGCCGGCGTCGGCGAAGCCGCCGATCACCGAGCCGGTGCCGCGGTTGCGGTCCAGCACCGACTCGCCGGAGAGCAGCTCGAAGTCGGCGAAGTCGCCCAACGAGGCGGCGTGGCTGGCGTAGGTGTTGGTCTCGTGCCACAGCCCCAGCACGCCGACGCGGTAGCTCATGCCGATGCCTCCGCTTCGCTGCGGCAGCGGCACGGGCTCAACCTGCGCCTCTCATGAGCGGCCACTGCGCTTCGCTCCGTACCGCTCATGAGCTCACCCGGCCGCGTGGCCGGTCAGCGCCCGGTCGGCCCGCTCGAGCGCGGCGGTGAGCTCGGGCTCGCCGTGTGCCGCCGAGACGTACCAGATGCCGCGGCCGGCCACCCACACCCCGTGATCGGCCAGCGCGTGCGAGAAGGCGGCGTAGCGATCCAGGTCCAGCGTGCGCAGCCCGCGGTAGTCGGTGACCGGGTCCGGCGGACCGAACGAGGCGTGGAAGGCCATGGGCAGTCCCTGCACCCGCAACGGAACGCCGTGCCGGCGGCCGAGGTCGGCCAGTCCGGCCATCAGCGCCGTGCCGTGCCGGGTTATCCGCTCGTACGGCGGATCCTCGGTGAGCACGTCGAGGGTGGCCACCACGGCCGCCGCGGCCATCACCGAGCCGTTGAACGTGCCCGAGTGGTTCACCTCGCCGGTGCCGAACCGCTCCATCAGCTCGGCCCGTCCGGCCAGCGCGGCCACCGGCCACCCGCCGGCCATCGCCTTGCCGTAAGTGGCCAGGTCCGGCGCCACACCGTAGCGCTGCGCGGCACCACCGAGGGCCACCCGGAATCCGCTGATCACCTCGTCGAAGATGAGCACGACGCCGTACCGCGTGCACAGCTCCCGCACCCGTGGCAGGTAGCCGTCGGCCGGCTCCGTCGAGCCAGAATTGATCATGATCGGTTCCATGATGACGGCGGCGAGGGCCTCGGCGTGCTCGGCCAGCGCGGCCTCCAGGGCGGCGGCGTCGTTCCACGGCACGACCACGGAGTCGGCGAGGTAACTGGCCATCTGGCCGGCGCTGGCCACCGTGTCGGTGCCCGGGTTGACCAGCACGTTGTCCAGCCAGCCGTGGTAGTGGCCCTCGAACCGGACGAACCGGCGCCGGCCGGTCACCGCGCGGGCCAGCCGCAGCGCGGCCTGCACCGCCTCCGTGCCGGTCATGCCCAGCCGCACCATGTCGGCCCAGCCGAGTGCGGCGACGATCCGTTCCGCCGCTTCGACCTCGAGCCGGTGCTGCGCCCCGAACACCATCCCCGACGTGCTGGCCTTGGCGACGGCGGCCACCACCCGGTCGTGGGCGTGGCCGAGGAAGTTCGGTCCCTGGCCCAGTAGATAGTCCACGTAGTCGTTGCCGTCGACGTCCCACAGCCAGGCACCCTTGCCCCGCTCGAAGAAGACCCTCGGGGCGGCCAGGCGGACGTTGGAGTTCGCCCCGCCCGGGATGGTAAGCCTGGCGCGGTCGGCCAGATCGGCCGACGTGGCCCTGGACGTTGTCGACGTCACGCGACGTCCCCTCCCGCGCCCGGTAGTAGCGCGTTTTATCTAGTGGGAAGAAGAAACCAGCAGACGAAACGCTGTCGACGGTAGTCCGCGACGTTCGGCGGGTCAACACACCGGCGCGAACGCGACGGAGCCCCCGGCGGCTGCCGGGGGCTCGCGGAAAAATGTGGTCGCCGGACGGGCCGGCGAGGTCAGGCGGTGGTGTGGAAGTCGCGGACCAGCC
This sequence comes from Dactylosporangium sp. NPDC000555, assembly GCF_040300025.1. Lineage (NCBI taxonomy): Bacteria > Bacillati > Actinomycetota > Actinomycetes > Micromonosporales > Micromonosporaceae > Dactylosporangium > Dactylosporangium sp. NPDC000555. The sequence continues at coordinate 20,053 of NZ_JBEPDB010000015.1, forward strand.
GCATCGCGACCCGGCGCAGCGCCTTGGCGGTGGCGTCGACCTTCTCCGCCGGCAACCGCCGGGCCGGGGCGCTGACGCTGATGCCGCACGGGAACGGCAGGCCCTGCAGGGCGACCGCGACGCACCGGCCGTCGGGCTGGTTCTCGCAGTCGTCCACGCCGTATCCGTCCCGGCGGACCTTCTCGAGTTCCTCCAGGTAGCGGTCCGCCGAGGTGATCGTGGTCGGGGTGTAGCGCTGCATCTGCTGGGCGGAAAGGATCGTCCGAACCCGTTCCTCCGGCAGCTCGGCCGCGATCGCCTTGCCGAGCGCGGTGGCGTGCAGGCTGCCCCGCTCGCCGACCCGGGCCGCCAGCCGCATCATCTCGTGGCTCTCCACCACGATGGCGTGGACCACCTGGGTGCCGTCGAGCAGGCCCATGTTGGTGGTCTCGCCGAGCTTGTCGCGCAACCGTTCCAGGTGCGGCTTGGCCTGGCTGATCAACGCGTCGATCTGCCGGGTGTGCTGCGGCCGGAAGGCCAGGCCGAGCCGGTACAGGCCCGAGGCGGCGTCCCGTTCCACGTACCGCCGGGTCTCCAGGGCGGCGAGATACCGGTAGGCCGAGCTCTTCGGTAATGCCGTCACCTCGGCGACATCGGCCAGGGTCGCTCCCTCCCGGGACCGCTGCAGCACGTCGAGAATGTCGCAGACCCGCTCCACCGCCCGGATCGGGTAGTTGGTGGCGGAGTCGTTGGCGGCCTTCATTCTCCTCCTGTCGGATCCTATCGGGCCGGTGCGCCGAGTAACTGCCGCATGAGTATGCCGGTCCGATCGATGTCGCGCCACGTCGCCTGCCGGATCGCCGTTCGCGGACGGCAGCCCTCACCCCGCAGCCTGGTAGTCGCGGGCCAGCTGCATGGCGATGCGGCGCAGGGCCCGCGCCACCGGTTCGACCTTCTCGCGGGGCAGTCGCCGGGCCGGGGCGCTGACACTGATGCCGCACAGGAACGGCAGGTCCCGCACGGCCACTGCGACGCATCGGCCGTCCGGCTGGTTCTCGCAGTCGTCCAGCCCGAAGCCCTCCTGGCGCACCACCTTGAGGTCGACCAGGTAGTCGTCCGGTGAGGTGATGGTCCGATCGGTGAATCGGCGCATCGGCTCGGCCTGAAGCAGCACGCGAACCCGGTCGTCGGGCAGCTCGGCGGCGATCGCCTTGCCCAGCGCGGTGGAGTGCAGGCTGCCCCGCTCTCCCACCCGTGCGGCCAGCCGCAGCATCTCGTTGCTCTCCACCACCAACGCGTGCATGATGTGGACTCCGTCGAGCACTCCGAGGTTCGTGGTCTCGCCCAGCCGGTCCCGCAGCCTCTCCAGGTGTGGCCGGGCCAGCGCCGCGAGGGCGTCGATCTGGCGGGTGTGCTGCGGCCGGAAGGCTATGCCGAGCCGATACGCGCCGGTGTCCGGCTCGCGTTCCACGTAGCGGCGCGCCTCCAGCGCGGACAGGTAACGGTAGGCCGAGCTTTTGGGCAGGCCGGTCACCTCGGCCACATCGGAGAGCGAGGCACCCTCGCGCGAGCGTTGCAGGACGTCGAGGATGTCACAGACCCGTTCCACGGCCCGGATCGGATAGCTCGCGCCCGCGTCGTTCGTCGGTTTCATGCGCTGTCCCGTCTAGTTCTGCAGTTGGTGTTCCAGCCATCAGACGGCTGATGTTCTACAGAGATTACCTGGTCAGCACGTATTCACAACAATATCGGAACGCCGGTTTCAGCTGTTGACACGCTCTTGGGGCCGTGCTCATACTCAGGCACCGCGTCGACCAGATCGCGTGCCCGCCTTCAGGACGGGCGACGTCTCAAGTGGGGATAGGTCCGCATGCCTTCGTACCGAACCCGCATCGCCACCCGGCTTCTGGCCGGGGCCGGCGTGCTGATGATGATCGCTACGGCCGCGGCCTGCGGCTCCGGTTCCTCTTCCACTCCCAGCGCCGACCAGACCCTCCGCATCGCCGAGGCTGTCGAGCAGCCCACGCTCGACCCGGCGAAGAACATCCAGTACCTCAGCGACGAGATGGCCGCCATCTACGACACCCTCGTCGTCGTCAAGTCCGACGGCACGATCGGGCCCAGCCTGGCCGAGTCGTGGACGATCGAGGGTGCCTCCATCACGTTCAAGCTGCGCTCGGGCGTGAAGTTCCACGACGGCACGCCGTTCGACGCCGAGGCGGTCAAGTACGCGCTCGACCGGGTGGTGGACCCGGCGACCAAGGCCACCAACTCCAAGAGCGTGCTCGGGCCGTACGACAAGAGCGAGGTCGTCGACCCGCAGACGGTCAAGGTGACCTGGAAGAGCCCGGTCGGCGCGGCGTTGATCAATCTGGCCAACGCCGACCTGAGCATTCCGTCGCCGACCGCGACCAAGGCCGGCACGCTGGAGCAGAAGCCGGTCGGCACCGGCCCGTACAAGTTCGTCAACTACGTCAAGGGCGACCGGCTCGAGGTCGAGCGCAACCCCGACTACACGACGATCCGGCCGGATCTGACCAACAAGGGCGCCCCGAAGTACGCAAAGATCGTGTTCCAGTACGTCACCAACGTGAGCACCCGGGCGAACCTGGTCTCCACCGGCGGCGTGGAGGTCGCCCAGCTGACCGGGCCGGACGCCAAGCGCCTCGCGTCGGCACCGAACCTCAAGAACGCCAAGTTCCCGGGCGTGAGTGAGACCGCGCTGTGGATCAACGCCAAGAAGGTGCCCGACGTCAACGTGCGCAAGGCGATCTCGGCCGCCATCGACCGCGACGCGCTGATCCAGGCCATCGCCAGTGGCTACGCCGAGACGAACTACAGCGTGCTGCCCACGATCGTGCCGGGCTACGACAAGAGCGCCGGCGGCGCGGTGGCGAAGTACGGCAAGGACGACGCGAAGAAGTACCTCGAGTCGGCCGGCTACACCGCCGGCGCCGACGGAGTCATGACCAAGGGCGGCCAGCCGCTGGCGCTCAACATCCTGTCCTCGGCCGAGGACCCGTGGCCGGCGATCGACCAGCTCGTCCAGGACCAGTTGGCCCAGGTGGGCATCAAGGCCAGCATCAAGACCGAGGAGTTCGCCACGGTCACGCAGACCCGTCGCAAGGGTGACCAGGACATCTACATCGGACGGTACGGCATCCTCGACCCGGCCGGTTCGATGAACATCCTGTTCGCCTGCGCCAACGTCCCGTCCGCCACCGTGCCGCTCGGCACCAACCTCACCTTCAACTGCAACCAGGGGGTGGACTCGGCGCTCGCCGCCGCGATCACCGAGAGCGACGACGCCAAACGGGCCGGCCTGCTGTCGACCGCGCAGAAGCTGATGGCCGAGGACCACACCGCCCTGGTGCTCTACCAGCCGCAGAGCGTGGTGTTCTCGGCGAAGTCCGTGTCCGGCATCGGCATGCAGCCCGACGGCATCCTCAAGATCAACGATCTGGCGCCGTCGGCGTGAGCTTCGTCCGGTTCGTCGCGCGGCGGGTACTGGTGACCGTACCCGCCGCGCTGGCGGTTCTCGTCATCACCTTCGCGATGATCCGACTGGTGCCGGGCGACCCGGTGTCGGTCATCGCGGGCACCAACCTCGACCCGCAGGTGGCCGCCGACCTGCGCCAGCAGCTCGGCCTCAACGACCCGCTGCCGGTGCAGTTCCTGGACTACCTCGGCAGCGTCCTGCGGGGAGACCTCGGCACGTCGTTCCTGACCCGCCAGCCGGTCACCCAGATCATCGCCGAGCGGCTGCCGTACACGCTGATGCTGACCGCGGCCGGGGTGTTCGCCGGCCTGCTGCTGTCGGTGCCGATCGGCATCGCCAGTGCCCTGCGCGACGCCCGCAAACGGCGCACCGGGGTCAGCTTCACCGCCGTCACCACGCTGTTCGTGGCCACACCGGACTTTCTGCTCGGCACCATCCTGGTCTCGGTGCTGGCCGTCTACGTCAAGATCTTCCCGGTCGCCGGGGCCCAGTCGTGGGACTCGATCGTGCTGCCGGCACTGGCACTGGGCATCCCGCTCGCCGGCATCCAGGCCCGGGTGATCCGCACCAGCGTGCTAGACGTGGCGAACCGGCCGTTCGTGCGCACGCTGCGGGCGGTGGGCGTGCCCGAGCGCCGGCTGCTGGGCCGCAATGTCCTGCCCAACGCCTCCATCCCGGTGATCACCCTGCTGTCCGTCGAGTTCGGACGGTTGCTGGCCGGCGCGCTCATCGTGGAGAACATCTTCGCCTGGCCGGGGCTGGGCACGGTCATCTTCGACTCGATCGGCCGGCGGGACCTGCCCGCCGTGCAGGGCGAGATCCTGGTGGTAGCGCTGCTGATCCTCGGCATCAACCTGGTCATCGACGTCGTCTACCGGATCATCGACCCGAGAATCGGGCTGACATGAGCAGGCGTTTCCTCACGCAGCCGCTGACCCTCGCCGGCCTGGTCCTGTTGCTGCTGGTCGCCGTCATCACCATCGCCGGTCCGCTGGTCTACGACGTCTCGCCGACCCGGACCAACCCGATGGACGCCTACGCCGCGCCGTCGGGCCACTATCCACTGGGGACCGACCAGCTGGGCCGGGACATTCTGGCCCGGCTGCTGCACGCCGGGCTGCTGTCCATCCCGGCCGGCCTGCTCGCGGTCGGCATCGGCGCGATCGTGGGCAGCCTCATCGGCATCGCCTCCGGGTTCGTCGGCGGCATCGTCGATACTGTGGTGATGCGCGCGGTCGACGTGCTGCTGTCGTTCCCGACCCTGCTGACCGCGATCGTGGTGGTGGCCATCCTCGGCCCCAGCGTCTCCAGCGCCGTCATCGCCGTGTCCATCGCCGCGCTGCCCTCCTACGCCCGGGTGATGCGGGGATCGGTTCTGCCGCTGCGAACCGCGGCCTTCATCCAGGCCGCCCGGGTCAGCAACACACCGCTGCACCGGCTGTTGCGCGTACACGTGCTGCCCAACGTCGCCGACGTGCTGATCGTGCTGCTGGTCATCGGCATGGGCAACGGCATCGTGGTGCTCTCCGCGCTGAGCTTCCTGGGCATCGGCGTCCAGCCGCCGCAGGCCGACTGGGGCGTCATGCTCACCGAGGGGGTGCGGGCCATCTTCAGCGCGCCGGTGGCCGCCCTGGCACCGGCGGTGATGCTGATGGCGACCGTACTGGGCATCAACTTCCTCGGTGAGGGGCTCGGCGCGGCGCTGCGCGTCGACACGGCCCGAAGGAGGCCCCGGTGACCCTGCTGTCCGTGCGTGACCTGACCATCCGCTACGGGGACGTCGCCGCGGTCGCCAACGTGTCGTTCGACGTCGCCCCGGGCGAGCGGGTCGGCATCGTGGGCGAGTCCGGTTCCGGCAAGACCACGCTGGCGCTGGCCCTGATGCGGCTGTTGCCGGCCTGGGCCAGGCAGGAGTCGGGCCAGATCCTGCTCGACGGCACCGACGTGTCCCAGCTGCCGGAGAGCCGGCTGCGGCCGCTGCGGGGCTCCCGCGCCGGCATGGTGTTCCAGGATCCGCTCACCTCGTTCGATCCCCTGCGTACCCTGGGCGACCACCTCAGCGAGGGACTGCGGGCCCACGGCGAACGCACCCGCGCCGGCCGGCGGGACCGGGCGATCCAGGCCCTGCGGTCGGTGGGCATGCCCGCCCCGGCGAGCCAGCTGGGCCGGCGCCCGCACGAGCTCTCCGGCGGGCTGCGCCAGCGCGGCCTGATCGCGCTCGGCCTGTCCAACCAGCCGCGGCTGCTCATCGCCGACGAGCCCACCACGGCGCTGGACGTCACCATCCAGGCCCAGATCATGGACCTGTTCGCGACCATCGGCGAACCCGGGCCGCGCCAGGATCTGGGCCTGGTCACCGTTTCGCACAACCTGGGCCTGATCCGCCAGCTGTGCACCCGGGTGATCGTCATGTACGCCGGGCGGATCGTCGAGGACAGCCCGGCCGAGGAGTTCTTCGCCACGCCCCGCCACCCCTACGCCATCGCGTTGGGTGACGCCACGCCCCGGATCTCGGCCGGCCGGGGCGAGGTGCGCAGCATCCCCGGCCACGCCGTGGACCTGGCCGACCCGCCCCCGGGCTGCCCGTACGAACCGCGCTGCACGTTGCGAACCGACGTCTGCCGCACCGCCGTCCCGCCGCTGCTGTCCATCGGGGACGGCCGCCGAGTGGCCTGCGTGAACCTCGACGAGGTGGTCCCGGCCCGGCCCGACGCCCCGCCGCCCACGGCCGACCAGCCGGTCGCGTCGGTGCCGGTGTCCCAGGAGCCGCTGGTACGCGCGAGCGGCCTCACCAAGACGTACCGGGTGCAGCGCCGAGCGTTGCGGGCGCTGGCGGGCGTGGACCTGGAGATCGGGGCCGGGGAGACGGTGGCCCTGGTCGGGGAGTCGGGTTCGGGCAAGTCGACCCTGGCCAACGTGGTGCTGGGCCTGGTCGCCCCGACGTCCGGCACGGTGACCGTCCTGGGTGACGATCCGGCCGACCGCCGCAGCCAGGTCCGCAGGCGCCAGCGCATGCAGGCCGTCTTCCAGGACCCGCACGGTTCCTTGAACCCCCGGCTGACCGTGACCGATCTGGTGGCCGAGCCGCTGACCAACCTCGGCATTGGCCGGCGGCAACGGCGGGCCCGGGTCACCGAACTGCTCGCCGAGGTCGGGCTGGGCGAGCAGATGACCGGCCGCTACCCGCACGAGCTCTCCGGCGGTCAGGCGCAGCGGGTCGCCATCGCCCGGGCCCTGGCCGCGGACCCCGAGCTGATCGTGCTCGACGAGCCGACCGCCTCGCTGGACGTGTCCATCCAGACCCACGTCATCTCGCTGCTGCGGGACCTGCAGCGCCAGCACGGGCTGGCGTACCTGTTCGTCTCACACGACCTGGTCGCCGTGCGCGAGCTGGCGACCCGGATCGCGGTGATGTACCTGGGCCGGCTGGTCGAGCTGGCGGGATGGGAACAGTTCTTCGCGCGGCCCCTGCACCCGTACTCCGTGGCGCTGCTGTCGGCGCTGCCCCGGGTCGACCGGGCACCCGGGCGGTCGGATCGGATCGTGCTGGCCGGAGAGCCACCGTCACCCCTGCACGTGCCGCCCGGCTGCCCGTTCCAGCCCCGGTGCCCCGTGGCCCAGGACGTCTGCTCCACGGTGGACCCGCCGCTGACCACTGTGGACGGGCGCTCCTACGCCTGCCATTTCCCCGGTTCGCTCGCACCGCCGTCCTCGAAAGGAACCTCATGAGTGCCCTGGTAGCCCCGCCCGTCGCGGGGGCCGTCCCTCCGATGGTCACCCCGATGCTCCCGTCCGGCGTGCCAGACCTGGACTCGCTCGACCGGCTCATCGACCACCTCGTCGGGGGCGGCGCGACCGGCCTGCTCGCCCTCGGCTCGTGCGGGGAGAACGGGGCGCTCGCCCGCGACGAACGGTTCACCGTGGCCGAGCGGGCCGTGGCCCGGGTCGGCGGCCGTGCCCATCTGATGGTGGGCGTGCCCGCACTCGGCACCCGCGACGCCGTGGCCGACGCCGCCCGCTACGCCGAGCTGGGCGTGGACGCGGTGCTGTTGCTGGCCCCGTTCACGTTCCCGTTGTCCCAGGCCGAGCTGGCGGCGCACTTCCGCGCGGTCAAGGAGGCGGTCGGCGAGACCGCGGTCCTGGCCTACAACATCCCGAGCCGCAACAACGTGGTGCTCGAGGTGGAGCTGCTGCGGGACCTGGCCGCCGACGGCGTGATCGCCGGGGTCAAGGACTCGTCCGGCAACGTCGAGGGGCAGCGCCAGATCGCCGAGCAGACCGCCGACCTGCCAGGCTTCCGGCGGTACACCGGCAGCGAGATGGCCATCGACGGGCTGTTGCTCGGCGGATTCCACGGTGCCGTGCCGGGTCTGGCCAACGCGTTCCTTCCCTGGCACGTGGAGCTCGCCGCCCGGGCGGCGGCCGGGGACTGGAAGGGCGCCGCCGAGCTGCAGAGCGACATCGTCTGGGCGTTCCGGCTGTACCAGCATCCGATGCCGGGTGGCAGCTTCAGCGCCTCGGTGGTGGGTTCGCTGAAAGAAGCGCTGGTGCAGCAGGGCGTCATCGCGCACTCGACCACCGCGTTTCCGTTCGTGCAGGTGGACGAGGGCATGCGGGCCCATGTCCGCGCGGTGCTCGCCGAAGCCGCGGACCGCCGGCCATGATCGACGGTATGACCGCTCCGGTCGCCGTGACCTCGCGCCTCCTCGACGTGCGGGAGGGCACCGCGGTGGTGGTCACCGAGCTGACCGGTGCGGCCGATGGGCCGACCGTGGTGGTGCTGGGCGGTGTGCACGGCGACGAGCTCGAGGGCATCCTCGCCGTCCGGCGGCTGGTCAACGAGCTGCGGCTGGCCGCGGGACGGGTCCTGGCGGTGGCGGTGGCCAACCCACCGGCCCACGCGGCGGCGTCGCGGACCGGTCCGGTCGATGGCGGCAACCTGGCTCGCGCCTTCCCGGGCCGCGCCGACGGCAGCGTCACCGAACGGATCGCCGACGCGTTGACCCGGCACGTGATCGTCGGCGCGGACCTGCTCATCGACCTGCACTCGGCCGGAGAGAACTACGCGATGCCGTTCTTCGCCGGCTTCTGCGAGCCGTCCGGGTCGGCCGCCGCCTACGCGTTCGGTGCCCCGCTGGTGTGGGAGCACGACCGGGTCAACCCGGGCCGGAGCCTGACCGCGGCGGCCGAACACGGTGTCGCCGCCATCTACGTCGAGGGCAGCGGCGGCGCGGCCCTGCGCCGGTCCGAAGTGGACGGCTACACCCACGGCGTGATCCGGGTTCTCGGCCACCTCGGCATGGTGACCGACCCGCCCGCGCCGGCGAGGGTCCTCCGGGTGGTGCGGGGCGGTGACGGCGACGTCGACTCGTCGGTATCGGCCGAGGTGGCCGGCTGGTGCGTGACCGCCGTCGACGCCGGGGACGTGGTCGACGCCGGCGCTCTCGTGGCCGAGGTGGTGGACACCACCGGCCGGGTGGTCCAGCCGGTCCGCGCGCCGAAGGCCGGCACCGTGATGATGCTGCGCCGCCGGGCCGTCGTCGAACCCGGGACCGGCATCGTCATGTTCGGTCCGGTACCGCGGGAGCTGTCGTGACCGTCGCGCTCGTGACCGGCGGCGGCACCGGCATCGGTGCCGCCATCTCGGCCCGGCTCGCCGACGACGGCTGCCGGGTGATGGTCGGGCAACGCACCGAGGCCACCGCCGCGGCCGCCCGGGAGCGGCTGGCCCGGCCGGGCCGAGACCTCGAGGTGGAGGTGGCCGACCTGGCCGACCCGGCCGCGTGCACCCGGTTGATCGCCCGGTGCGTGGACCGGTTCGGCGGCATCGACATCCTGGTCAACAACGCCGCCGTGACCGGCCCCGGCGCCGTGTCGCCGCTGCTGGACTGCGACGACGACTGGCTGGACCGGATCATCGGGGTCAACCTGACCGCGGCGTTGCGCTGCGCCCGGGAGGCGGCCCGCCACATGATCGCCGCCGGCAACGGCGGGATCATCGTCAACATCGGCTCGGTCGCCGCCTACGCCGCGCAGCAGCACGCCACCGCCTACACCGCGACCAAGGCCGGGATGCTGGGGCTCACCCGCGGGCTGGCCTTCGAGCTAGCACCGCACAACATCCGGTCCGTCCACATCGCACCCGGAGACATCGCCCTCGACGAAGGCGCCGGCGGTCCGGCACCGCTGCCGACCCGGTGGTACGAACGCACGACGCCGCTGGGCCGGCGCGGTCACCCCGACGACGTCGCCTCGATGGTGGCCTACCTGGTCTCGCCGGAGGCCGGCTTCGTCACCGGGGCCAGCATCCTGGTCGACGGAGGCTGGCTGTCCTACTGAGGCACGTCGCGGGAGTGGTCGCGCTCCGGGCCCGTGCCGGCCCCGAGCCGACCGAACCGGCCGCGCGGTGAGCTCGCGGCGGGCCCGGCCGGTGATGGGGTCGGCCGGTGCTGGCGGTCAGGCGGTGGCGGGCAGCTCGACCACGGCATCGATCTCGATGAGGAATCCGGGTAGCGGCACCGGGATCGTGGTGCGGGCCGGGTACGGCGCCGACAGCACGTCGGCCATGACGGCGTTCCATTCGGCGAAATGGTCCAGGCTGTGCAGGTAGGCCCCGATCCGGACCACGCCGGACAGGTCCCCGCCCGCGGCACGGACGATCCGCTCGACGTTGGCGAACGCGGCCCGGGCCTGGCCGGCGAAGTCGTCGCCGACCAGGGTGCCGTCGGCGTCGAACGGCCCCTGCCCGGAGACGAACAGGAGGTTACCCACCCGCATTCCGGGCGAGTACGGTCCGGCCGGCGGAGCCGCGTCGGGGGCGACGACGGCCTGTCGGGTCAGTTCGGGCTCTGTCACGTGCTTCTCCTCTGGTCCGGCGGTGCGGTGTTCCTGCGCGCTTGACATCGGGCTGGAGCGGCTGATTCTATCAAGCAGAATAGGCGGTTCAGCAGATGAAACCGGAGGGGCCCGTGAGTGAGCCGGTGGTGGTTGTCTACGACCCGATCACGACGATCCGGTGGAACTACGACGTGGAGCGGGAGACGCTGGCCGAGCACGGGGTGACGCTGCTGCTGCCGCCGACCCTCGACGAGGCTCGCGCGGTGCTGCCCCGGGCCGACGTCGTGGTCGCCTCCGGCAAGCTGCCCACCGCGGAGCTGGATCTGATGACCCGGTGCGTCGCCGTCGTGTGCTACAGCGTCGGCATGGACGGGGTGGACGCGACCCGCGCCGCGCAGCTCGGCATCGAGGTGACCAACGTGCCCGACTACTGCACCGAAGAGGTGTCAGACCAGGCGATCGCCCTGTTCCTGGCCCTGCAGCGAGCCTTGGTGCCCACCGCGGCCGCGGCGGCGACGGGGCAGTGGCAGGTGCGGGACTGGGACGAGTTCTACCGGATGCGCCGGGTCCGGGGACAGACCATGGGCGTGGTCGGGCTGGGCCGCATCGGCAGGCGGGTCGCCGAGAAGGCTCAAGGACTCGGCATGACGGCGATCGCCCACGACCCCTACCCGACAGACGCGCCGATTCCGTTCCTGCCGCTGCCGGAGTTGCTGGAACGCAGCGACGCGGTGGTGCTTTGTGCCGCCCTGACCCCCGAGTCGCGACACCTCATCGATGCCGCGGCGATCGCCCGGATGCGTGACGACGCCGTCCTGGTGAACGTGGCCCGGGGCGGGCTGGTCGACGAGGCCGCGCTCGCCGAGGCGCTGCACGCCGGGCGGTTGCGCGGCGCGGCGCTGGACGTACGCGAGGTCGAGCCGACCCCGCCCGACTCCGATCCGTTGCTGGGCATGCGCAACGTGGTGCTGACCCAGCACGTGGGCGCCACGTCGGTGGAGGCGTTCGCCGACATGCACGTGCTCGCCGCGGCGCGGATCCTGGACCTGCTGCGCCGCCACGGCCGGCTGGCCGCGCGATGACCGGCGTCGGCGCGTTCGGCGTCGGGGTGCTCGGCTCGGGCTTCATGGGCCGCACCTGGTCGGAGGTGGCCGCGCGGCACACCCCGGGCACCCGGCTGGTCGGGGTCGCCGGCGGCCGGCGTGCCGCGGCGCTCGCGGCGGACTACGGCGTGACGTCGTACGGCTCGCTCGGGGAGCTGGCCGCGGACCCGGCGATCGACCTGGTCATCGTGACCACACCCCCGGCCGGGCATCACGACCAGACCGTGACGCTGGCCCGGGCAGGCAAGCACGTCCTGGTGGAGAAGCCGATGGCGCAGTCGGTGGCCGAGTGCGCCGGGATGGTGGACGCCTGCGAGGAGGCCGGGGTGTCGCTCGCCGTCGTGTCCCAGCACCGGTTCCGCGCCGCACCGGTCGCGGCGAAGAGGCTGGTCGACGAGGGCGCGATCGGACGAGTCTGCATGGTCCGGGCGATCGGGCCGGAGATCGGTTTCTGGGACACCAGCGTGACCCAGGACGAGTGGAAGCTCGACCCCGCTCAACAGACCACCTACGCCTCCTGGGGCGCCCACGCCTGCGACCTGGTGCGGTGGTTCGTCAGGGACGAGCCCGACCTCGCGTTCGCGCTGTTCCACCAGTACGGCCCGGTCGGACCACCGCTGCGTAGTGCCATGGCGACCTACCGGTTCCGCGGCGGCGCCATGGCGCAGGTCTGGATGAGCTACGACATACCGGCGCCGGGCCTGGGCTCCGGACTGCAACTGCAGATCGTGGGTACCGACGGCATGGTCGAGCTGGACGCGTACGGCCAGGTGCGGCTCGGCCGAGGCGAGGGCTGGGAGGTGGTGTTCGCTCAGCCGCCGTTCGATCCGCTCGACCCCACCAGTGCGCCGCGCCTGTCCGCGTATGCCGCTGAGCTGAGCGATCTGGTGGGCGCGGCGGCACAGCGACGCCCGCCGCTCGTGGACGGCCGGCAGGGCCTTGCCACCACGGCCATGCTCGAGGCGGCCGAACGCTCGGCCCGGGACGCGGTGGCGGTGCCCATCAGCCTGGCCCCGGTCTCTGGAACTGGCTGACCAGCGTCCAGATCGGAAGCCCGTCGCGGCGGTCGTCGAACGCGACGCGGCGGCCGCCCTGGTGGGACGGCCGCCGCTGGGAGCGTTTCGTTACGGGAGGGTCCAGCGCTGGTTGGCGCCGGCGAAGCAGTCCCAGATCTGCAGACGTGCGCCGTCGGCCGAGCTGTTGTCGGTGACGTCCAGGCACTTGTTCGACGTCGGGTTACGCAGCGTGTTGTTGGCGGTGTTGTACTGCCAGACCTGCGCGCCGCTGCCGTTGCAGTCCCAGAGCTGGATCTTCGTGCCGTTCGCCGTGCCGGCGGACGTGATGTCCATGCACTTGCCCAGGGCGCGCAGCGTGCTGTCCGACGCCACCGTCCAGTTCTGTGCGTTGGTGCCGTTGCAGGTGTACAGCTGGACCGCCGCCCCGTTCGCCGTCGACGCTCCGGCCACGTCGATGCACTTGCCACCCAGGCCCGTGATGCGGCCCGTGCGGCCGGTCGGCGGCTGACCGGTCGGCGGCTGCGAGGTCGGCGGCTGCGTGCCGCCCGTCGCCGTGGTGTAGATCGCGTTCACCAGCGAGTTGGCGCCGGCGGCGTCCTGGGACATCTCCCAGTACATGATGCCGCCCGCGTTCGCCATGGCCCACTGGGTCTTGCGGCGCACCGTCGGCAGACCGTTGTAGCACTCGTTGGAGCCGTTGATCGTGACGCAGTCCCGGTTGGCGTTGGCCGGGTCGCGGGCGACCAGGTCGGCATACGTGAGGTAGCCGGGACGTGAGTAGAAGGGCACGCCGATGACGGCCTTGCTCGCCGGCAGGCCGCGACCCTTCCAGAAGTTGACCGCGTTGACGGACCAGTCGTAGTTCGAGTGCGGGCTGCCGCCGTCGTAGGTCATGATGTTGAGCCAGTCGACGTAGCCGAAGACGGCCGGCTGGACGCCGTTGGCGGTGCCGCCCTCGGAGACCACGGCGGCGGTGAGCAGCTTGCCCCGGCTGTGCATCGCGGTGCTCAGCTGGGACATCAGCGCCGTGTAGTTGTTACCGGAGGCACCCGGGTCCGGGTACTCCCAGTCGATGTCGACGCCGTCGAGGTTGTACTGGTTGACGAAGTTGACAACGTTGTTGACGAACGCCGTCCGTGCGGTGGCGTTAGCGGCCAGGCTCTCGAACGCGGAGTCGTTGCCGTCGTTCCAGCCGCCGATCGAGATCGACACCTTGACGCCCTGGGCGTGGCCCTGCGACACGATCGACTGCAGCTTCGAGGGGTTGTCAAGCCCCTGCAGGCTGCCGTTGCTGTTGGGCAGGATGAACGCGTAGTTGATGTGGGTCAGCTTGCTGTACTGGATGGAGTTGGCGTTGCCGGCCCACGACGGCATGTAGCCGATGCTCTTGAAGCCGTTGGGCAGTACGGCCGCGTTGGCGGTGGGCTGGACGGCCAGGGCGACGGCCACGCCGGCGGCGGCCGTCACTGCCGCGACGGCCGCGGCCGTGAAGGCCGACCGGCGCGCCCGGTGACGTCCGGTTCCGGCGGAACCGGACTCCGACTGGGGGGACATGATGCTCCTTCGGGTGGTTCGACCGGTGCGGCGGGCAGGGTGGGCGGGCCCGTGGTCGACGACGCCACGTCCGGCGGGTCGTCCTGTGCGCCGGTGCGATGACAGGTGCTGCGACGATAGGAAAGTTAACTATTAGTTGTCAATGGACCGCGATCTGCGGCCGCGGCTTAATTTAAGTCCCGTATTGACTGGGCGCCAGCCCCGCAATAGCCTCCTATGGATCTGTTAAGGAACCTCACAGATCCCTTGGCGCCGCGGGCCCTGCCGCCTCAGGGTCCGCACCGGCGCCTCGCCCCAGAAGGGACCCCGCCCATGGGAGGTATTCAGATGCGAAGACTCAGATCGTTGGCGTCCGCCGCGCTGGTCGCATCGATGGTCGCTACCGGACTCGCCGTCGTGACAGCGCAAAGTGCCGCGCAGGCCGCGGTCGTGTGGAGCGAGGAATTCAACGGTGCGTCGGGACAAGGCGTCGACGCGTCGAAGTGGAACTTCGACACCGGCGGTGGCGGCTTCGGCAACCAGGAGCTGCAGTACTACAACAGCGGCACCAGCAACGTCTACCAAAACGGCCAGGGTCAGCTGGTGATCGAGGCCCGGCGGGAAAGTGGTGGGCGCAGCTGCTGGTACGGCACCTGCCAGTGGACGTCCGGCCGGATCCAGACCGCCGGCAAGTTCACCCAGCAGTACGGCCGCGTCGAGGCGAGGATCCAGGTCCCGAAGGGAACCGGTCTCTGGCCGGCCTTCTGGATGCTCGGCGGCGGCACCTGGCCGAACGGCGGCGAGATCGACATCATGGAGAACGTCGGGCGCGACCCGAACACCGTGTACGGCACGATCCACGGCCCGGGCTACTCGGGCGGCAACGCGGTGGGCGGCACCCGTAACCTCGGCCAGCCGGTGGGCAACGCCTTCCACATCTTCGCGGTCGACTGGTCGCCGAACCTCATCATCTGGACGATCGACGGGTCGGAGTACTTCCGTGCGACCCCGGCCAGTGTCCGCGGCAACGCCTGGGTGTTCGATCACCCGTTCTTCATCATCCTGAACCTCGCGGTCGGCGGCAACTTCCCCGGCAGCCCGGACGGCAGCACGCCGTCGGTCGCCCGCATGCTCGTCGACTACATCCGCGTCAGCACGAACAGCACCCCGCCGCCGGCCGGCGGCGGCAACGCGCTGCGCGGGGCCGAAAGCGGTCGCTGCATCGATGTGCCCGGCGCCAACCCGGCGGACGGGGTTCGGCTGTCGGTCTACGACTGCAACGGCACGGCGGCGCAGCAGTGGACGATCGGTTCGGACGGCACCGTCCGGGCGCTCGGCAAGTGCATGGACGCCGCCGCGGCGGGCACCGCGAACGGCACGGCGGTGCAGCTGTACACATGCAACGGCACCAACGCCCAGAAGTTCACCCTCTCGGCTGCCGGCGAACTGAGGAACACCGGCGCCAACAAGTGTGTCGATGTGGCCAACCACGGCACCGCGAACGGTTCGCAACTGCAGTTGTGGGACTGCTCCGGCGGCGCGAACCAGCGCTGGACCAGGGTCTGATCGCGTCACGGCTGTGACCGCGTCATCCCCCGTCCGCTTGAGGACGGGGGATGACGGGATCCGCCCTTCAGCACGGCACCCGTGTGAGCGCGACGTGATCCTGGCGGATCTCGCCGACCATGGCGAATCCGGACCGGTCGACATCGCAGCAGAAGGGAAGATCCCGGGACAGATCCACGCGTTCGGGCGCGGGTCGCCCGGCGAACGCGCGGACATGCTCGGCGGCGCCGTCCATGATGCCCGCGACCAGGTCCGCCAGCCTCGGCTCCGGCCCGTGGAGCAGGCCACTCAGATACCTAGCGCAGGCCAGGTCCTCGGCCGTCCGCCCCGTGCAGACAAGCGTGCACGCGGTATCCGCGTGGTTCCTTGCGATCCATCGCGCGGTGGCAGCGACATTCAGCGCTGACACCGCGAGCAGCGCCGCCGGGTCCACCTGCCGGACGAGACCGCGCGTGCCGTTCGACGTCGCCTGGATCAGACGCCGGCCGTCGAGCCGCGCCGTCGACATCTCGAACGGCGAGTTCCCGAAGTCGAAATCCGCCGGCCTGAGTCCGCCGGTCTCGCCGACCAGAAGGCGATCCGGGTACCGCCGCCGGAGATCTCGGCCGACCTCGATCGACGGCGCGCAGACGATTTCCGTCGCGCCACGCTCAAAGGCGATCGCTGCCTTACGACAGCGGGGCCATCAGCGGCGCGAGCCGACCGGCGCAGGCCCGTAGCGCCGGCAGGTATCGCTGGGCGCGGTCGCCGGCGGCGCCCGCGCGGGCCGAGGGGGTGGAGCAGCTCACGGCGGCCACGACCGCCCCCGACGAGCTGCGCACCGGGACGGCGACACAGTAGAGCCCCACGGTGTACTCGCCGTCGTCCTCGGCGTAGCCGGTGGCCCGCACGCCGGCGAGGCGGCGGAGCAACTGCACCTTGTCGCCGATGGTGCTTCTGGTGAACTGCTGCAACGTGACCCCCGTCAGCCGGCGGCGCAGTTCCTCGGCGGGCAGGCCGGCCAGGAGCACCTTGCCCAGCGCCGTGGTGTGCGCGGGTAGCCGCATGCCGACTCCGGAGACCAGCCGAAGCGGATGCCCGGAGTCCTCCTTCGCGAGGTACACATTGTCCAGTCCGTCCAGGACGGCCAACTGCACTGTCTCGTTGAGCTCGTCGCGCAGCGCGCGCATCACCGGTCCAATGAGGACGGTGATGTTCTGGTTGTGCGAGTAAGCCTGCCCGACCTCCCAGGCGCGTAGCCCGATCCGGTAGACCCGGGAGTCCGGATCCACGAACAGGTAGCCGCTCTCCGACAGCACCCGTAGCAGCCCGTGCAGGCTGCTTCTGGGCAGGTTCAGGGCGACGCGGATGCCGCTGGCGTCGATCCCGTCGGTGTGCCGCGCGACCAGGTCCAGGATCTGCAGGACCCGCTCCGCCGACTTGATCGAGCCCATTCGCGCCGTGGTCTCCTCGGCTTCCCGGTGTTGGGGTGTAGGCGCCATGGTCCAGCCACTCCTGTACGCCGATGGGTCCCGAGAAGGGTGACACACCTGCCCCGGAACGGGCAAGACACGGCCCTGACCTGTAAGAACAGGCAGTACGTTCAGGTATCTGAACATGGGTTCCTATATCGGGTCACCGCGTCTACAGTCGTGGACCAAGTCCCGGGTCCCACCAACACACCGACTGCCACTCGAGGTGGACAGGAATGTTGAGATACCGAAGCGCACTCTCCGCGACCGCTGTCGTGGCCGTGCTGAGCCTGATGGCCGCATGCGGCGGCACCGAAGAACCCGCCAAGTCCGCCCAGGAGGGCGGAACCCTTGAGATCACTCACTGGGACCTGCTCGCTCCGAGCTACGGCGCCAAGATGTGGGAGACCTTCCAGGGCTACCAGCAGAAGAACTCGAAGGCGACGCTGACCAAGCAGGAAATCACCCGAGCCGACTACGAGACCACCATCAAGACACAGATCGCCGCCGGCGGGGGACCCGACGTGTTCGCCGTCGCCGACACGTTCCTGCCCGAGCTTGCCGAGGCGGGCGTGCTGGAGCCGCTCGACGGCGTCTTCGGCCAGGACGTGAAGCTCAACGTCACGAACGAGGGCGGCAAGTGGCGCGGCAAGCAACTGGCCGTCACCGCCCAGATCGCGCCGTACGCGTTCCTGTGGAACAAGGACATCCTGGCCCAGGCCGGGGTCCAGCCACCGACCACGCCCGAGGAACTGGTCGTGGCGGCGAAGACCATCAAGGAGAAGACCGGCATCACCGGCTTCGCGGTGCGCCACCGCATCGCCGAGGAGAACCCGTGGTGGATCGACTTCAACAACTGGCCGCAGGGCTTCGGCGGCGGCTGGTCCGACGGTAAGACGCTCACCATCGACCGCCCGGAGAACGTCGCCGCGCTCAAGGCGTACAAGGCCGTCTACGGCTCCGGCGCGTTCGCCGTGGGCGACGACGCCTCGACCTTCCGGACGAAGTTCAAGGAGGGCAAGCTGGCCATGCTGATCGACGCGACCGGCGCGCCGACCGCGATGATCAGCGACAAGGTGCCGAGCACCTCCATCATGTCGTCGAAGCTTCCGTTCCCCGGCAAGAACACCAGCCAGGTCGGCATCTACTTCGCCATCAACAAGCACTCCAAGAACAAGGAGCTGGCCAAGGACTACCTGCGCTGGCTGGTCCAGCCGGAGCCGCAGCAGAAGCTCTCCGAGGTCATCGGCAACGCCTCGACGGTGGCCGTCGACACGACCGTTCCCGATGCGTTCGTGAAGGCCAACCCGTGGGTCACCGCCTACCGGGAGAACGCGCCGAACTCGCACGGCGCCGTGGTGGCCGGGTTCGAGAGCAAGACCCCGCAGATCCGGCACATCGTCCTGCAGTGGGTCGAGAAGGTGCTGCTGCAGAACGTTCCGCCCGAGGAGGCCCTGGCCAAGGCGGCACAAGAGGTGAAGGCGGCGGTCGGGACCTGATCGATCCCACGCCCGACGCGGCAGGTGCCACTGCGCGGCGCCTGCCGCGAACGACCGGAAGGAATCTGATGAGCGCCCGATCGCGGCTCGCCCCGTACCTGTTCGTCGGCGGCGCGGCAGCCTATCTGCTGGTGTTCACCGCCACCCCGCTGCTGCGCGGGGCACTGCTCAGCTTCACCGACACCAAGCTGCTCAACCCGGCCGGGGGTTCGTACGTCGGCCTGGACAACTACCGCGAACTGCTGGTGGACCAGCGCTTCGCGTCGTCGGTGCTCACCACCGTCCTCTACACCGCCTGCACGGTGGTGGGGTCGCTGGCGCTCGGGACGGTGGCGGCGTTCGCCATCAACGACGGATTCCGCGGCCGTGCGGTGGTGCGGGCCATCCTGACGATGCCCTGGGCGGTGCCGTCGATCGCCGTCGTGCTCGTGTTCACCTGGATCTTCAACGTCGGCGACGGGGTGGCCAATCGGAGTCTCGCCGTGCTCGGCATCGGGGAACAGGGCTGGCTCATCGACCCCGATCTGGGACTGCTGTCGGTCACCGCGGTCAGCGTCTGGAAGGTGTTCCCGTTCATCATGCTGGTCGTGCTGGCCGCCCTGCAGTCGGTGCCCGCCGAGGTGCGGGAGTCGGCCAGAGTGGACGGGGCGGACCGGTTCACCACGGTCAAGGAGATCGTGCTGCCCCACATCGCCCCGACGCTGCGCATCGCGGCGCTGCTGATGACGATCTGGTCACTGCGCCGGTTCGAGATCATCTATCTGCTCACCGGCGGCGGGCCGATCGACGCCACCAACACGCTGGTCATCAGCGTCTACCGGGAGGCGTTCTCGAACTCCGACCTGGGCCGGGCGGCGGCGCTGGGCATGCTCGGGCTGTGCCTGTCCCTGGTGGTCACCGTCGTCTACTTCGTCGTGGAGCGGCGCTCATCACGGCGGGAGGCGCTGTGAGGCGGCTGAGCGGAGCGGGTCCGGGCCGGTGGCTCGCGATCCTGGCGCTGACCGTGATCTCCGGCTTCCCGGTCTACTGGATGCTCAACACCGCCCTGGCCACCCGCGAGGAGCTGTTCAGCGGGCAGAGTCTGTGGGCGCGGCTGGACCGGCTCCCCGGCATCTTCGACGTCTTCGGTAGCGGGGTACCGCTGCTGCGCTGGCTCACCAACAGCGCCATCGTCGCGACGGGCACCACGTTCTTCAGCCTGACGCTCGCGGTGCTGGCCGGCTACGGACTGTCGCGGTACCGGCGCTTCCCCGGCCGCGGGGTGCTCGGCTTCGGGCTGTTCGCGACCCAGATGCTGCCCGAGGCGCTGCTGATCGTGCCGCTCTACACGCTGTTCGTGACGCTGGGGCTGATCAACGGGCTGTTCGGCCTGGTGCTGGCCAACACCGCGTTCGCCATGCCGGTCGGCGTGTGGATCATCAAGTCGGCGGTGGACGGGGTCCCCTACGAGATCGAGGAGGCGGCCCGGGTCGACGGCGCGCCCCGGTTCGTGATCTTCTCCCAGGTCACGCTGCCGCTGGTGGCGCCGTCGGTGGCCGCCGCGGCGGTCATCACGTTCTTCGACGGCTGGAACGAGTACCTGTTCGCCTCGACCTTCATCCGCGACACGACGAAGTGGCCGGCGAGCAAGGGCCTGTCGTCGTTCATCGGGGAGTTCATCACCCCGCTGTCGACGGTGTTCTCCGCGGCGCTCGTGTTCACCGTCCCCGCGATCGTCTTCTTCCTGCTGGTACAACGCCGGATCGTGAGTGGTCTCACCTCCGGCTCGGTGAAGGGGTAGGCATGCCGGCCATCACATTCCGGGGCATCCAGAAGTCCTACGGCGCCACGCCGGTCATCCACGAGTTCTCCACGGAGATCCCGGACCGGGAGTTCCTGGTGCTGCTCGGCCCGTCCGGGTGCGGAAAGTCCACCATGCTGCGCATGATCGCCGGGCTCATCGACATCACCGGCGGTGACCTGCTCTTCGACGGCCAACGCGTCAACGACCTGGAACCCAAGCAGCGCAACGTCGCGTTCGTCTTCCAGTCCTACGCGCTCTACCCGCACAAGACCGTGCGGGCCAACATCGCCTTCCCGCTGCTGATGAGTCGCTTTCGCTGGTGGCAACACATCCCGATCGTCGGCATGGTGGCACGCTGGCGGGCGATGCGCGATCCCGCGATCGCCGGGAGGATCGAGCACATCGCCGCCACCATGGAGCTCACGCCATACCTCGACCGCCGGCCGCGCACGTTGTCCGGCGGGCAGCGGCAGCGGGTCGCGCTGGCCCGGGCTCTGGTGCGCGAGCCGTCCGTGTACCTGCTGGACGAGCCGCTGTCCAACCTGGACGCCAAGCTGCGGGCGCAGATGCGCACCGAGATCACGGCGCTGCACCGGCGGGTGGGAGCGAGCTTCATCTACGTCACGCACGACCAGGTCGAGGCGATGACCATGGGCACCCGCATCATCCTGCTCAACGACGGCGTCGTGCAGCAGAGCGGTACCCCGCAGGAGATCTACGACGAGCCGGCGAACACCTTCGTGGCCCGGTTCATCGGTTCGCCGCCCATGAACCTGCTGCCGGTCACGGTCCAGGACGAGCGGGCCACGATCGACGGCGACACGAGCCTGCCCGCCGCCGGGGTACCCGACGGGGCCGCACTGCTGGGCGTGCGGGCGGAGAAGGTGCGGGTCGCCGCGACGGGTCCCGGCATGCCGGCCCGGGTGGCGGTGGTGGAACGGCTGGGCGCCGAGACCGTCGTCGGCTTCCGGCTCGGGCTCGCCCCCAACAGCGAGGAGTTCGGCGCGGCCGCGGTGCGGGACCTGCACTACGCGAAGCTGCCGGGCGACGCCGGCCTCGCCGTCGACGACGAATGCCGGGTGCTGCTCGACCTGAGCGGTGCCTGCTTGTTTGACAGCCACAGCGGTGCGCGCATCGGCGCGCGAAAGGATGTGCGTGTCGCATGAGGGCGCTGCTCTACGCCGGGCCGCTCGAACTGATCGTCACCGACCTCGACGTTCCGGCTCCGGCCGACGACGAGGTGCTGGTGCGGGTGGCCGCGGTCGGGGTCTGCGGATCCGAGGTGGAGGGTTTCGCCACCCAAAGCCCGTTCCGCAAGCCACCGCTGGTGATGGGCCACGAGTTCGCCGGGCACCGGGTCGACGACGGCACCCTCGTCACGGTCAATCCGCTGGTGGCATGTGGCGGTTGCGGCAACTGCCGGCGCGGGAAGACGAACATCTGCGAGAACCGCAGCATCCTCGGCATCCACCGGGCGGGCGGCTTCGCCGAGTACGTGGCCGTGCCGCGAGCCAACGTGCACCCGCTGCCGGCCGGTGTGTCCGCCCAGCGCGGAGCGTTCGTCGAACCCATGGCCAACGCCGTGCACGCCGCGAACCTGGTCGCCGACCGGCTCACCCCGGACGCCCAGGTCGGCGTGATCGGCGCCGGCATGCTGGGCATTGCGGTACTGCTGGTGCTCCGCAGTCGCGGCCTGACCGGCGTCCACGTCGCCGACCTGGCCGAACAGCGGCTGGCGACCGCGGTCAAGGCGGGCGCCGGCGGCACCGGGCAGCGGCTGACCGGCACCTTCGACGTCATTCTCGACACCGTGGGCACGGCCGGGACCCGGGCCGACTCCGTCGCCCTGCTGCATCCGGGCGGCGTCACGGTCTGGCTCGGCCTGCACGCCGCGGAGTCCGACGTCGACTGCCGGGCGATGATCCGGGGCGAGAAGGCGGTCCTGGGCAGCTTCTGCTACACCGCCGCGGAGTTCGCGGCGGCGGTGCCACTCGCCGCCGAGGTCGACGAGGACTGGCTGGAACTGCGGGACCTCGCCGACGGCGTCGAGGTGTTCGAGGAGCTGATGCGGGGCCCATCGGCGCACATCAAGACGATGCTGACGCCATGACCGGTCGTACGGTGGTGGTGTCGGGTGGCGGCACCGGTATCGGCCGGGCGGTCGCCGCGACGTTTGCCGGTCGCGGCGACCGCGTGGTGCTCGTGGGCCGGCGCGAGGCGACGCTCCGCGCCGCGGCGGCGACGCTCCGCGCCGCGGCGGAGACGCTCGGCCCCGCGGTGACCTGGGTCGCCGCCGACCTGAGCACCGCGGACGGTGCCGCCCAGGTGGCTCGCGCGGTGGACCGGGTGCACGTGATCGTGGCCGGCGCGGGGGGCACCAGCGCGGCGGTACCGTCCGAGCTGGACGCGATCGCCCGGGAGTGGCGGGCCGACTTCGACCAGAACGTGCTGACCGCCGTGCTGCTCGTCGCCGCCCTGCGGCCGAAGCTGGCCGAGCAGGGCCGGGTGATCGGCATAGGCTCGATCGGCGCCCAGCTGGGCAGCGGCTACAGCGGCTCGTACGGCGCGGCGAAGGCGGCCCTGCACGCGTGGATCTTCTGGCTCGCCGCGGAGTTGGGGCCCGCCGGGGCCACCGCCAACCTGGTGCTGCCCGGGTATGTGCCGGACACCGAGTTCTTCGGCGAGCGGATGAACGAGCGGTTCCACCAAACCAGGGTCGATCGCACGCTGGTCGGACGCGCCGGTACGCCCGCGGACGTGGCATCCACCGTGTACTTCCTCGCCTCACCCGAGGCCGGGTTCATCACCGGCCAGCTGGTGGGGGTCAACGGAGGAACGGTGCTGGGTCGATGACCCGGGTCACGCCTCGAACCACATCCGCAGCTGCTTCGCGGCCTGGTCGAGGGCGGCCTTGCCCGCGTCCAGGGTGCCCGACATGGCGAAGAACCCGTGGATCATGCCCTCGTAGCGGGTCACGGCGACGGGAACGCCGTCCTCGGCGAGCCGGGCCGCGTAGCGTTCGCCCTGGTCGCGCAGCGGGTCGTATTCGGCGGTGATGACCAGCGCCGGCGGCAGGCCCACCAGGGTCTCGGCCCGCAGCGGCGAGGCGAGCGGGTTGTGGGCGTCGTCCGGGTCGGTGAGGTAGTGCGAGCGGTACCACTCGACCGAGTGGTGGTTGAACAGATAGGGGTCGTCGTTGGTGCGCATCGACTCGTCGTCGGCGACCTGATCGGTGTTGGGGTAGACGAGCAGCTGGCCGGCCAGGCGCGGGCCGCCGGCCCGCTGCGCCATCAGGGTCAGGCCGGCCGTCAGGTTGCCGCCGGCGCTGTCGCCGCCGACCGCGATCCGCCCCGGGTCGGCACCCAGCGCCTCCGCGTTGTCGACGACCCACTCGGTGGCCGCCCAGCAGTCCTCGATCGCGGCCGGGAACGGGTGCTCGGGCGCGAGCCGGTAGCCGGGCACGGCCACGATGCAGCCGGCCGCGTTGGCGAGGCTGCGGGCGATGCCGTCGGCGGTGTCGACGGTGCCGAGCACCCAGCCGCCGCCGAAGAAATACATGAGCACGGGCAGCTTCGGCTCGGCGCTGGGCCGGTAGACGCGCAGCTGCAGCTTGCCGCCCGGGCCGGGTAGCCAGTGGTCGGTGACCTCGTGCACCTTCTCGGGGCTGCCGCCGGCGGCCTGGATCGAGGCGAGGTCGGCCGCGCGGGCCGCCTCGAGGCTCATCGTATACAGCGGGGCGACCAGGTCACGCTCCTTGCGGTCGCGCATCGCCTGCACCTGCGGGTCGAGCGGCATCGATGCATCCCCCTTTGTCGGGCCTCAGCCTACAGTTCGGCGGTCAATCGCTGGATCACGGCAGCAGCGGCGATCCTATGGCTGTGCGCGTTTCCGTGCAGCCCATCCTCGCCCGTGAGGGCTTCCCCGGCGCCGATCGCCGGGTGATCCGACAGGTCGACGTGGATGGTGCCCAGCGCCGCGGCGAGTGCGTTGGTGCGCCGCGCGAGCAGCGCCATCCGCCGGGCGAAGCCCGGTCCCAGCCAGGCGGGCAGCCGCGGATACTCGCGCATCACGAACACCGAGACCGTGATCACGCGCGCCCCGGCCTCCTGCAGCGGCCGGATGATCCCGGCCACCTCGGCGTCGACGGCGTCGGCGCGGGCCTCGTAGCCCGGCCGCATCGCGTCGTTGGCGCCGCACACTACGAGCGCGAGGTCGGGCGCGAACGCGAGCGCCGGTGAGAGCTGCGTGGCGCGGACCTCGGCGGCGCGCAGGTTGCGCCGGCCGAGGTTGAGCGACGCAACGCCGGGCCCCGCGCCGATCGACCCGGACCCGGCGGCGTCGAGCTCGTCGCGCACCAGCTCGGCGAAGCCGCCCGGCTGCTGCACGACGCTGTCGCCGAGCACGGCGTAGCGTCGCCACGGATGGCCGGCGAGCGGCCCGCCGATGGCGGAGTGAAGCGCATATTCCGGTGCCATGTAGGCCTTTCGGCTCATGCGGAGGCGGGCGGGGTATCGATAGGCTAGCGCCTATGGTGGTCCGGCGGTGACACAGGCGGTGACACAACTGGAGACCGGACCGGTCCTCCTCACCGCATCGGACTTCCGCCGCCGCGCGGAGGGGCTCGTCGAGCCGGGCGTGTGGGACTTCATCGAGGGCGGTGCCGAGGACGAGCGCACGCTCGCGGCCAACCTGCGCGCCTTCGACCGGGTCCGGCTGCGCCCGCGCGTGCTCGCCGGCGTCTCGGATGTCGACACCTCGGTCTCACTGTTCGGCACGCGCTACGCCACGCCGATCGGGGTCGCGCCGACCGCCTACCAGCGGCTCATCGACGCCGAGGGCGAGGTCGCCACGGCGCGGGGTGCGGGCGCGGCCGGCGCGCTGTTCGTCGCGGCCATGTTCGCCAGCCGCACGGTCGAGGACATCGCCGAGGCGTCCTCGACCGGGCCGTGGCTGCAGCTGTACTGGCTGCGCCGCCGCGACGTGATGCGGTCCCTGGCGCAGCGCGCCGAACAGGCCGGCTACGGCGCCATCATGCTCACCGTCGACGTGCCCCGGATGGGCCGGCGCTGGCGCGACATGCGAAACGGCTTCGCGATCGGCGGCGGCGTCGCCGCGGTCAACATCGACCCGGCCGTGATGGCCTCGGCGCACGAGCGCGACGCCGGGAGCTCCGCGCTCGCCCGGCACGCCGGCGACTCCTTCGACCCCTCGCTGACCTGGAGCGACCTCGCCTGGCTGCGCGGCTGCACCCGGCTGCCGCTGGTGCTCAAGGGCATCCTGACCGGCGAGGACGCCACCCTGGCGGTCGAGCACGGCGCCGACGCGATCGTGGTGTCCAACCACGGCGGGCGCCAGCTCGACGGCGCGGTGGCGAGCCTCGACGCCCTGGCCGAGGTCGTCGACGCGGTCGGCGGCGCGTGCCCGGTGCTGTTCGACGGCGGGGTGCGCCGCGGCGCCGACGCCCTCGCCGCGCTCGCCCTCGGCGCGCACATGGTGCTGCTCGGCCGCCCGCCGCTGTGGGGGCTGGCCGCTGGGGGAGCGGACGGTGTGGCGGGCGTGCTGCGCACCGCGACGCAGGAGCTGGCCCACGCGATGGCGCTGGCCGGGCGGCCGGCGCTGGCCGCGCTGGACCGCACCGCGCTTCGGATGACGTCGATGACGGGAGGCGATGCCTGAATGGTGACATTGTCGCGCGAGGAGCTGCACACGTCGGTCGTCGACCCCGTGTCGGCGTCGATGAACTTCCTCAACGAGATCGCCGGGCGCTTCCCGGCCGCCATCTCGCTGGCCGCGGGCCGCCCGTTCGACGAGTTCCACTCGGTCGGCGACATCGACAAGCACCTCCAGGCGTATCTCACCCACCTGCGCGAGCGCGGACTGCTCCCGGCGCAGAGCCGGCAGCTGCTGACGCAGTACGGCCGGACCAACGGCCACGTCGGCGACCTCATCGCCCGGATGCTCGACGTCGACGAGAACATCCAGGTCCCCGCGGCCGCGGTGATGGTGACCACCGGCTGCCAGGAGGCGATGGTCATCGCCCTGCGCGGCCTGTGCGCCGGCCCCGACGACGTGGTCCTCGCCGCCGAGCCGTGCTACGTCGGGCTCACCGGCGCCGCGCGCATCCTCGGCGTCGAGGTCGTCGGCGTGCCCGAGTCCCCCGACGGGCTGCGCCCCGAGACGGTGCGCGAGGTCGCCGCCGCCACCCGGGCGCGCGGCAAGCGGCCCCGCGCGCTGTACCTCGTGCCGAACTTCGCCAACCCGTCCGGGGTGTCGCTGCCGGTCCCGGTGCGCCGGGCGCTGCTGGCCGCGGCCGCCGACGAGGACCTGCTGATCCTCGAGGACGACCCCTACGGCCTGTTCGGCCTCGACGACGAGCCCCGCCCCACGCTCAAGTCGCTCGACGCCGACCAGCGGGTCATCTACCTCGGCTCGTTCGCCAAGTCGTACTTCCCCGGCGCCCGCGTCGGCTACCTCGTCGCCGACCAGCCCGTCGTCGACGCCGCCGGCCGGCACACCCTGCTCGCCGAGGAGCTGTCCACGGTCAAGAGCATGCTGACCGTCAACACCTCGGCGCTGTCCCAGGCCGTCGTCGGCGGCATGCTCATCGACTGCGGGTTCAGCCTGCGCACCGCCAACCAGGCGAAGATCGCCTTCTACCGGAACAACCTCGCCACGCTGCTGGCCGCGCTGCGCCGGCACTTCGACGGCACCCCGGTGCGCTGGAACCGACCCAGCGGCGGCTTCTTCGTCGTCGTCGACGTGCCCGTGGACGCGAGCGAGGAGTTGCTGGAGGTCTCCGCCCGCGAGCACGGTGTGCTGTGGACGCCGATGCGCTTCTTCTACGTCGGCGGCGGCGGGACGCACGCGATCCGGCTGTCGTGCAGCGCCCTGGAGCCGGAGCGGATCGACGAGGGCGTGCGCCGCCTGGCCGGCCTGCTGTCGCGGTGACCACGGTCGACGTCTGGCACGTCGACACCCGCGAGGTCGACACCGGCGAGCTGCCCGGCGGGGCGGACCGCGCCCGGTTCGCCGCGGGCGTGGCCCTGCGCCGCATCGTGACGCGGCGCCTGGGTGGCCGCGAGGGCCGCTGGGTCCGCGGCCCGAACGGCAAGCCGGCCCTTGACGGGGAACGCCTGCAGTTCAACCTCTCCCACGCCGGCGACCTCGCGCTGATCGCCGTCACGGACGAGCGGCCCGTCGGCGTCGACCTGCAGGACCTGGTGCCCGGGCTGGACTTCGCGGCCATGGCCCGTCGCTTCTTCCCGCCGGCCGAGGCGGACCTGGTGGCACGGCGGGGTGCGGGGGAGTTCGCGCGGCTGTGGGCCCGCAAGGAGGCCGTGGTGAAGGCGGCCGGTGGCCGGCTCACCCGCGGCCTGTCCCTGCCGGTGGCCGGCGACGCGCCGCCGCCCGTCGAGCACGACGGCGTCGTCTACGCCGTGGCCGATCTCGCCGCGCCGGACGGCTTCCGGGCCGCGGTCGCCCTCGCCGGCCCGGCGCCGTTCGTCATCAGATTCCTTCCGTGGAAACCCCTGCCTTGAGGTGGGGCCAGGAAAACGGAACCCGTACGGAGTAGGGCAGGGAAAACTGATTCGCCGCCAAGGCGGACTGGTCAGCACGAAGCCCGAGGACCGAGCCCGACATCATCAACGCTCTGGCTCAGCTGCTCGGCCTGGCCGTTCCGGCGTCAGCAAGGACAGTCGACCCGACGGTGTTGTGTAACCGGGTGTCGTCACTCGGTGTGCAGCTCGGGCTACGCCTCTTTCGGCGCGACGAAGGTGCCTCGACCCTGGACCGTACGGACGGTGCCTTCTTCCCGTAGGACCTCGATGGCGTGGATGATAGTCCCTCGCGCCAGGCCGAACTCCTGCTGAAGCGACGTGATGCTCGGGACAGGCCGGTTGGGCGGGTACACGCCCTTCTCGATCCGCTCACGGAGAACCGCCACCAGCTGCATGTACAGCGGGTCGGGTCCCTCGGGATCAATCATCCTTCGAAGGTAAAAGATCCGGGTCTTCTGCGATCCGTCATGGCAGACTATGGACTACCATATAACAGTTGGCTACGGTCGAGCATCGGGTGTGGCGGTTGGTGGCTCGGGTCTGGCCGCCATGTCCCTCCAACACCGCAGCTCGCAGGAGGACACATGGTCGAGGAATACCACCCGGACTGGTGCGACCGTGCAGCGTGCACGGCCTACGGACCCAGAGCAGATGGGTACCACCGGTCAGAGCCGTTCGTGCTCGCGACCGATGGCCCAGGGGTTCAGCTGTACGTCTACAAGGTGGCCGACTGGGACGGCACCAACGAGTCCATCGAGATCGCACAACTGGAGCGCAGAACGGCCGACAAGCCGTGGCACCTGCGCGAACCGCTCCGCGAGATGCACCTGCCCCAAACCACAGCCACGGCTCTTCAGGGAGTGCTGGCCAAGCTGGCCTGACTGCCCACGACCCGCGGGTGCCCGCCGTAGCTCGAACCCCCGGTGCCCTGAACGGACATCCGGGGGTTACGAGTACGTGCCCCTGTTCGTTCAGCGGTTGCCTGTACCCCGGCGTACGCCCGAACAGTCCCGACCGTTTCTGGTGAAGAGGTGATGCCGCAGTGAGGGACTGATCAGCTGCTGACTGACTCGCTGTTCTCCATCACTTTGCTGGACTGGAGATGCGTCGCAACGGCCTCAGCAGCGGCGGGAACGGTGATCGCGTCGGCCTGCATGGTGGCGGCCGTCGCCTCGGCGAGCAGCGTTTCACGCCGGACTCGTCGGCGTTGGCGGCGTTGTTCGCGGCCCGCGCGGCGGTCTTGCCAGCGTCAACGGCGTGATCGACCCGGACGGCGACCGGGCGAGATACCTGCAACTCGCAGACGCCCTTCGCGCATGCATCGCCAGCGGCGAGTTGGCGCAGGAGCCCAGCCTGCCCAGCGAGAAGACCCTGGAGCAGGAGACCGGTCTCAACCGAAGCGCCGTGCGCCGTAGTGTCGAGCTACTGCGCTCCGAGAGCCTGTCGTCATCCGTCATCCGTCACCCTCACGACACGTTCGTGCGGAAGCCCTACGAGATCGAGGTCTTCCTGTCCGATCTCGCCACGTCGCTGAATTAGCCTCTCCGTTCGGCTCGGGGACCTGGGCCAACAGGAGCAGGCCCTAGCCGCCAGCGAGGAAGCCGTCACGATCCGCCGCCAGCTCGCCGAGGCCCGACCCGACGCCTTCCTGCCCAACCTCGCCACATCCGTGAACAACCTCTCGATCCGGCTCGCTGAGCTCCTATCTGCCGACCACATTGAGCGCCTGATCGAGGAGGCGGTCAACAAGGCGCTTCACGTCGGGACGCGGCGTCGTCGACCTCGCCCGCGTTCTACGCAGGACCACCCCCGCGTGCGCGGGGAACAGGAGTCGGATATCACGCCGATCTAGGCGGGGACGGGACCATCCCCGCGTGCGCGGGGAAAAGCTGCGGCGGCTATGCCGCGCTGGTCGGCGCCGCGGGACCACCCCCGCGTGCGCGGGGAAGAGGGGCATTTCGGGCCGGCAGCCCAGTGCTGGCAGGGATCACCCCCGCGTGCGCGGGGAAAAGTCTTGGCCATGTGAACGACGCCCTCGCGAAAACAGGACCACCCCCGCGTGCGCGGGGAAAAGTTGCGGCACATCTCGAGATGGATGCCGTGCTCGGGACCACCCCCGCGTGCGCGGGGAACAGCTATGTGGACCTGGAGCGCAGCCGGCCGCCGGGGACCACCCCCGCGTGCGCGGGGAAAAGGGGCGCGGTGGGGCGACAACAACGCCGCCACCAGGACCACCCCCGCGTGCGCGGGGAACCGCAAGTCGATTGCTCGGGTCCCTCGTGACGTGGGTTGAACATGGCCGCAGTCAACTCGTGGCGGTCACGTCGTCGGCGTGATCTTTCACAGCGACCCGGGGGAGTACACCTCGGCCGACATCGACGCCGTGTGTGCCCGGTGGAAGGTGCTTCGGTCGATGGGCCGGGTCGGGTCGTGTCTTGACCACGCCGTGGCCGAGGCCACCCTCTCCACCCTCAAGGTTGAGCACGTGCACCGCCGGCAGTTCCGCACCTGAGCCGAGGCCGGGATCAAGAACGTCACTTGGAGCACCGACCTCACAACCACCGACGCCGGCATTCGGTCTGCGGTGGACTCTCACCCATTGATTATGAACGGTCAACAGCGGTCCGAGCACAGGAGGCTCAAGCCGCCGTGACTGGATAGGTGGTCAGCCGACTTCAGTGTCCGTTGTGGACGCTGGTAGGTTGACGGGTCGTGTCCGCCGAGTCGTCGCTGCCGTCGTATGACGACCTGATGGCGCGCAACGCGGAGCTGGCTGCCGGGTTGGAGCAGGCTCTGGCACGGATCGCGGAGCTGAAGCCGGGATTGACATGACGGGTCTTCAGGATCGTTGCGGCGAGGCAAGGCTGATCAGGCCGCAGCCGTACGCCTTGGCCCGGCCGATTCCGGTATGCAGGGCATCCGTGAACGTTGCAGCGTCGGTGACGATCAGGTGGCCCTCGAACCGTACGGGCTCGATGGTGATGGGTCCTTGGTCTCCGTCTCGCTTCTGACCGGTCAGGGTCATGCGCGGCGACGGGGCGGCGTCGGGCCGGCCACTGGCGGCGGTGGGGATGACGAAGCCGTGTTGCTCGCCCTTGCGGATCAGCCATTCGAGCTGTTCTTGCGGGTCGCGGAGGGCGACCTTGATGCCGTGGGTCCGTTTGCCCGGTTCGACCGGTGCCCGGCCGGTCGGGTAGGCGATGGTACGGACCGGATTGCCGACCAGCCGGAAGGCGAACCGGCGTCCGGGTGCGATCGCGTCGAGGACCGGTTGCAGGCTGCGGACCTGCGCGGGCTCGGCAAGATAGTCCCCCGGTAGCCGGCCCCAGTCGGGCTTGCCGAGGCTCTGAACATACTGGACGAAGCCGCGGTGCATGCTGTCGAGCCGCCAGAGGACGGCCTGGGACTGCCGGGCGGGGGTGTCGTTGGGGAGGTTGGGGTAGCCGGACATCACCGTCCGGTGCATCTGCCGGATGTCGGCGTAGTCGCGCCGAAACTCCCGCGAGTAG
This sequence comes from Dactylosporangium sp. NPDC000555, assembly GCF_040300025.1. Taxonomy (NCBI): domain Bacteria; kingdom Bacillati; phylum Actinomycetota; class Actinomycetes; order Micromonosporales; family Micromonosporaceae; genus Dactylosporangium; species Dactylosporangium sp. NPDC000555. The sequence continues at coordinate 51,387 of NZ_JBEPDB010000015.1, forward strand.
ACGTTGATCAGCAGCTTGCTCAGGTACACGGGATCTCCTCGACTGTCCGGATCAGCCCGTCGGTGAGGGGCACGTGGCCCGTCCGTACCGTGCGGGTGGCGAACCGACGGTCCGCCCGGTTGAACGAGAGGGGCACATCGGGACGGACTTCGGCCGCCGGGTCGGTGGGATGGCAGTCAACCACCGTTCGCAGCGGGTCGCGGTCGCCCGCAGGCAGCTTGAGCTGGGTGTCGCGTACCTCGCCGCGGTCTTCGAGCCAGGGATGCTCGGCCAGCAGCGAATCGAGCGGCCGATCCGACAGCCCGAGCCCGCTGCGCGGCTCGCCGGGCTGCCCGGAGTCGACCAGCGCCCGGGCCGGTACGAACGCGCGCCGCCCGAAGAAGAGTGGCCAGACCGGCCTGCGCAGGCTCTCGTCTATCCGGCCGAGCAGCGCCTCGTCTTCGCATTCGAGAACGACGAGAAAGAGCGCGTCGGCGAGGTAGTAACGGTGGCTGACAGCGGTGCGGTGCTTGCCGCCGGTGGTGATCGGCACGTTCTGCACGGTGTGGTAGTCGCGTTCGAGAATGCCTTCCCGGTCGACACGTACACCCATCCGCAGCCCGGCCAGCTCGGCGATCCGGGCAGTGTCGTCGCGTGCGACGCCCAGCGCCGCGCCGAGCAGCCCAACCACGCCCGACTTGCTCGGTTCCCGGCCGGTGTCGCGGATGTTGCCGCGGGAACGTACGCCCCAGGACTGCATCGGTGCGTCGAGGCAAAGCGCGAGCGTCTGTACCGACACCGTTACGCCTTCGTCGCGGCCAGGACGCGGGACACCAGCTCGTGCCGGGTGGTGACCACCTCCTGCTCGGGGAGGCCGTCCACGTCCGCGGTGATCGAGGCGGCCGCGACGGTCCGAAGGTCGGCGTCGCCGTAGAAGCGGCGCAGCCGGCCGAAGTGGCCGAACATCTCCCGGGTCGAGGCGTCCATCAGGTCTGCCTCGTCGACGGGCCGAAGGAAGGCGTTGGCGAGGTTCCAGGTGCCACGGTCGCGGACTACGGCCAGCAGGGTTTCCGGCGGGGTCAGCGCGGCCATCGAGTTCTGCTTGCCGTTCGGGATCGCGTCGATGAAGGCGTGCAGCCACGCCTGGGTGGCGCGGGAGACCAGGTCAGTGTCGCCCTTGAGGTTTGTGGCGAGTTGGCCGATGTTGAGGTTCGCGTACCGGTAATAGCAGGCGGCGTTGAAGTCGACGGTACCGATCATGTCGGCGCCCGCCTGGTCCTGCGGCTGGAGGTCGTCGACGGCGGTGTAGTAGTCGTACTCGTTGGCCACGGCATGGGTGGAGATGGCGTGGGCCACCTGGCAGGCCGCGTCGACGTTGAAGTCCTTGTTGTCGGCGATCATGCGTCCGAAGAGCGCTACATCGATGACGCGGCTGGCGTCGAAGATCCGCCGCGCCTCGTCCAGGGTTTGCTTGTCCGGCCTGACCTTGGTCTGCTTCTTGCCGGGACCGTCGTCTCCGTCGGTCTTCTTCCGACCGGCGGGCTTGGCGCGCGCGGCGGCGTCGGCGGCAAGCCGGTCCCAGTCCCGCTCGCAGTAGTCGGCCAGCAGTTCGGCCGCGCGGCTGCCCACGAAGAGCAGGTACTGGGTGAGCCGCTGCTCCTTGCGCCGCTCGTCGAGGCCGAAGCCGAGGGCGCGGATGCCCGCCTCGGCGACGGCCCCAACCTCGGCCTCGGGCCGGCCATTGCCCTTGAGGACGCCGGCGGCGCTGGACACCAGTCGCTTGGTGCGGATCCCGATCTCGGCGGGGTCGAGGCCGTATCGCCGCAGATCGTCCTTCTGGAAGAGGACCCGGGCGGCGCGCTTGAGGGACTGGCTGGAGATCCGGCCGCGTACGTGGCCGCCGAACGTCGCCGTCTTGGGCTGCCCGACATCGTCGCGGTTGAGGTTGCTGACCGGGAAGGACTGGAGCAGGTGCAGCTCGATGATCATCGGATTCTCCCTGGTTGTGCCTCGGCCGGCTGGGTTGTGGGGGTCTCTGGGCCCGGCGTTTCGGCGGCATCCGCGCCGTTGGCGGTTCTAGGCGACCGGCTGTGCAGCACGCGCGGCCGGTGATAGTCACGTGCCCAACGCAACCGGACCTTGTGCGCCGCCTGTCGGCTGGAGTTGATCAACACAAGGTCGGTCAGCAGCCGGTGGTAGTCGATCGCGACGTCATCGGAGCGCAGGAGCTGAATCATCTGCCGCAGGTAGTACGGCAGATGCTGCGGGTCGACGGAGAGCAGTTGGGTGAACCGGCGCTGCGCAGACACACGCTCGTCGGCGAGCAGCCGCATCGCCCCGCCGACCGTTCGCCCCTTGGCGGTGTTGCCGTGTGGGTGCAGTGCGAAGAGGCCGGCGATCAACAGCCACAGTTCCTGTTCGCGCTGGGGCGGGTCGTGCGGAAAGACGATGGCGTACGCCTCGGCCTCCTGACCCGGGCTGGCGAAGGAGCGCCGCAGCCGGGCCAGCGTACGGCGGGCCTCGCCGGACAGCTGGGGATTCTCCGAGGTGAGGGCCCGGTGCAGCCGATAAAGCTGCTGCACGAAGGCCCACCGTCGCTCGTCGAGCGATCTGATTGGTTCCACGCTGCCGATCTCCTATTCGAGGTAGCGGGCGATGTACCCGCGATAGGCGTCGACCCACCGGCGGAGCTGGTCTAGGAACTGCTCGTAGCCCTCGGCGGCTGCCTCCAGATGGCGCCCCTGCCGGGGCGGCAACTCGGCCCAGTCCTGCGCCGCCTGCTGACCGATCCGGCATACGGCGTCAGCCCATTTCGATGCCGCCGTCGAGTCGCGCCGGTTTGCCCGCAGCGTCGTGGCGAGCTGCCACAGGAAGCCGTCGAAGGGCTGCGCCAGCCGTGGCCAGTACGCCAGTTCGAGATTCTTCGGCCCCGCCTTGCGCTCGCGATCTGGCGTCAGCGAGGCGGCGAGTCGTGCCCGGTAGGCGCGTTCCATGGCGAGTAGCTCGTCGCCGACCCGGTCCGCGAGCTGGACGCTGTGGCCGATCACCGGCCCGGCCACGGCCACCTCCGCCCGCAGCAAAGCGACCGGCGCGGCGACCGCCCCTTCCAGCACCTGCTCCACGATCGACGCGTTCGAGTCGAGCTGCTGCCCGAAGACTCGTAGTGTGTAGACGGCGTCGTCGGCGATCTCCTCTGCCGCCACCATCTCCGAGACGTGCTCCAGCGTGCCGGGCCGCTGCTGGTGCACCTCTTCGACGCCCGAGGGTGCCAGGAGCAGCTCCTGGGTGTGTCGCCACACGCCGCGGTTCACCCGCAACCGGACCGGATACCAGGGGCCGTACGACGGCTTGCTCGGCTTCCGGGTGCCCTTCTTCTGCACTGGATAGCGCCGGTACGCGGCCATCCACTCGTTGTCTTGCAGCTCGGCGTTGAGCTTGTCGCCCGGCGTGATGACGACTTGATCGACGTACGTCTCGCCGTCGATCTCGCGTGGCACGAGCCAGACCCGCCGCGACGACCAGGTGAGCAGGTCCGTCCAGCCGAGCGGTTCACGGATGTCCGGTTCCGGCCCGGGTGAGTCGGTTTCCCACACCGGGCGGTCGTCCCGCCGCGTCCGGCGCGGTTTCTCGCCCGCCGGCTCGTACCGCATCAGGTTGAGCAGCAGCGTCTCCTTGAGGTTGCCGCCCTCGACCAGCACCATCCCGAACCGGTTGCCCGGCGCCTGCTCGGATGACTTCACCGTCTTGTACGGACTCTTCATGCCGCCCGGGTCGTACGCCTGCAACGTCACCAGCCAGCGCGCCGCCTCGGCCGGGGTGAGCCGTACCTCGTCGTCGGCGGTGGTGTGGTCGAAGAGGGTCACATTATTGCCCGCCGCCCGGTACGGCACGAGCTTCGCCGCACTCGACGGGGACACGCCCGCGACGGCGGGGCACTGGAAGAACGGCCGCTCCACGTCGAAGAGCGCGAAGCGGTCGCGGTACTGCGCAAGGTATTTCGCCAGCCGGGCGTCCGTGGGCGGCTCGCCGGTGTCGTCTGGCACCTCGGCGGGAAGGCCTTCGGCCCGCCAGAGTTCGGCCCACGCATCCTCATCCAACGGCTGGTAGGCGCGGTAGAGGAAGGCCAGCACCATTCGGTGCAGGGCGGCCGTCATCGGTGGCGTTTCGCCAACGATCCGGCGTAGCTCATGCGCCTCGCGCACCAGCGTCACCAAACTGACCTCGTCGACGGTGCCGTCGGGGCGGAGTACCGGCAGCCACGGCTCGTCGAGCAGGTTGAAGCGCACCTGTCACCCGTTCTCGTCATCGTCAGAGTTGGAACCGAAATCGGCGTCAGGATCCGCCTCGGAATCGGCCTCGGGCTGGTCGAACCGTAGGCCGCTGTCGACGCTGTAGCGCACGGTCAGCTGGCCGGCGCGGCCGGCGCCGTCGCGTACCACGATCGCCCGGCTGGCGTCCAACCACGGTGAGGTGCGGAACGCGGCCGGTACCGGGATTCTCCGCAGCGCGGCCAGCACATCCGGAGGTGTCCCCTCGTCGACGCGGACGCGGACGGTTGCCGCCAGCAGGTCGGTAAGCAGCTCACCTACCGGTTCGGCGCCGTTGTCCAGGTCGATGGGTGTGCTGCCGGCGACCGGTACGGTGTGCCCGCCTGCGGCCCGCAGCACCACGATGTCGATCGCGTCCTCGAACGGGAGCCGGTCGTACTCGTCAGCCATGACGTTCGCTCCACGGGCTCGGCTTGCGGGTCTGGCCAACGTTGCGAACATGCGCGGTGAGCTCCCGCAACACCTTCGCCCGCGGCTCCGGCGGTGGCAGGTAGAGGGTGGTCGCGAGGTCCCGGTCGGCCCGACGCGTCCGCCGTAGTTGCTCGGCGGCGCGGTCCCAGCGCTTCTCCCAGCCAGGCGGGCAGACGATCGCGTTCGGCTCGGTGTAGACCGCATCGATCAGCTCCGGCACCTCGTCCGGCAGCCGGAGCCTGGGACGGTCGCGCAGCAGCGCCCAGGTGCGCAGCAGGATCGCGTCCGCGTAGATGTTGACGGTGTATTTGGTCCACGTCGGTCCCGCCCGTTTCTCGGTCACCCCGAGCATGGCCAGCGTCAACGGTGAGTCGGGGTCGGCCCGACGGAAGCGGTGCAGACGGCCGGCCCGCTGCACAATGCTGTCCACCGGCGCCATGTCGCTGGCCATCGCGTCGAAGTCCAGGTCGAGGCTCTGCTCGAGTACCTGGGTACCGACCACGACGTACCCAGCCTTCGGCGCGCGGGTGCCGTTCTCGCCGAAGAGCTGCCTGAGTTCGGCCTCGACCCGGGCGCGCTCACCTGCGGTGAGGTGGCTGGTCAGTGTGACGACCTTCGGCTGTTGGCCCTTCGGCAGTGACGCCGCCGCTTTGGTTAACGCTGCAGCGGTGCGCTCCGCCCGCTTCACCAGGTTGTGGATGATCGCCACACCCCAGCCACGTGCCGCCTGTTCCAGCGCCCACCCGATCAGGTCCTCGTCGGAAACGGTGACGAGCCGGACTGGGCGGCCGGTGTTAATGGGGGAGGCTTCGGCGTGTACCTCGATCGGGATGCCGTGGTGGTCGAGCCAGAGCGCCCGGGGGTAGCCCGGCGGCGGCAACGCCAGGTCAAGCTGGCCGGGACGGCCGCGGCGGGCGCCCGCATACCAGCTTTTGACGAGCTCGGCCCGGCGCGTGGCCGGCAGCGTCGCCGAGAGGACGATCACCGGTACGCCGAGCCAGCCCAGCCACGCGAGCACCCGGTCCAAAATCGTGGACATGTGCAGGTCATAGCTGTGTACCTCGTCCAGGATCACCACCCGGTTGGAGAGCCCCACCAGCGGTACGGGCGCCCAGGGCCGGCGGATTCCGGCCTGGAGGATGCGGTCGATGGTGCCGACCGCCAGCGGCGCGAGCAGCCCCCGGAGCCAGGTGAACCATTCCCGAACGTGTGCGTCCTGCACCCCGCCGGGCTCGTCGCCACCAACGTCCGCCGCACCGATCGGATCGACCCGTGCCTCCTGCGCCCGCCTGCCGACGAGGTACTCAGCCGCCGTACCGTGCAGCAGCTTCGCGGTCAGACCGCGGCCGAGCTGTTTCAGTAGCTTCGTGACCACCTCGAACGCTTGGTTGCTGGTGGCCCGGGTCGGCATGGCGAGGAAGAAGCCGGCCAGCCCGAGCTGCGGGATCAGGCTCACAGTGGCCTGCAGGGCGGCCTTGGTCTTGCCCTCCCCGGTCGGCGCCTCGATCACCAGGATGCCAGACACGGTTCGGCCCGCGATGAGCTGTTCAATCGCAGCCTGGAGCGGCCGGGGTTCCTGCCCGAAGAGTTGAGCAAAGCCGGTGCCGGCCGGTGAAGACGACCAGGCGGTCCAGCCGAGCCGATCGGTCAACTGCTCCCGGGCGCGGTCGCGAGAGAGCTTGACGTACTCGGTCAGGTCGACGTCGACTCCGGCGTGGGTCTTCTTGTCGATCGAGCCGGAGGCGATCCAGTCGCTGACCGTGGTCAGGCCGGCGAGGGCGACCGTGGCGGCGGTGCTCATCCGTACGTCGGACCAGGGCAGCGAGCGCGGGTCGGGCAGTTCCAGCAGCTCCGCCGTACGGCAGACCAGCTCCTCTACCCACGGCTCCCACCGCTCGCCGCCGCTGTCGAAGGTGGCCGTTCGAGCGGCCCTGATTACCTCGGAGGAGAAGTATCGGCCGTGGTGTCCGCCGAGCGCTTGCGCTATGGCAAGAGCGGTGTCGCGCGGCGCGCCCCAGGCTTTGAGCAGGCGGAGAAAGTGGTACGCCGTCAGCACGCCGTGCAGTGTGTCGGTACGGTCGCGGCCGGTGCGCTTCGCGGCCAGTCGCGTGATTGCGGCCGAGACCTCAATGGGCAGATGGGCGCCCGCGACGTCGGCCCGGAGCGCCTGGAACGCGGGGGATAGCTTGCCAAGGTCGTGTAGCCCGCAGAAGAGAGCGACCCAGGCCCGGGCCGTACCCCCGAGCGGCGTGAACGCCTCCTCCAGATCGGCGCGGGAGACCGGCCCGACCAGCACCTCGTAGAGCAGTTCGGACACGGCGGCGGTGTCGATGGCGTGGCAGATCAGCGGATGCGGGACGATCACCTCGTCCTGTGTGTCCTGGCCAGCCTTGCCCCAGAAAGCCCGAACATCAGGCTGTACCTGCTGTACCTGCTCGGAGACCACACCTACCAGCCGGGGCTGCCGACCTTGTCCTGTTGATCCGGCTGCGCCAGCGTGACTGTACGTCGATCGGGCGGGCACGATCGTTGAGCATGCATGACTCGGCGCCATTTATACACGTGCCTGTCGAATAGATGACATAGCGTCTAGCGGTGACTTCAAGATTCATACCGATCAGGGCGGCAAGCCACCTATGGCTACGTCGCGGACCGGACCAAGCACCCGGTCAAGGCCAAGGCCCACGAGGGCAAGTTCAAGCACCGGCTCGTTCTCGACCCGATCCGGGGGCCGTCACGCAGATCTTCCAATGGCGGTCCCTCGAACGGCTCAGCCACAATGACATCGCGGACCGGCTCGACCTCGACCCTGAGTGATATCCACCGCCCGACCAGATCCCCGGCGAGGGCCGACGGCGTATCGGGGGCCTGGACCGGCGACAGCGTCCGCGAGGTGCTCGACAATCCCAAGCACACCGGATACATAGTCTGGAACCGCAGGAAGGACCCCCGCCCAAAGCGGGGCGTCAAGGGCAGAGTGAACCCGCCCAGCGCCTGGATCTGGTCCAGCCGCCCCACCCACGAGCCGCTGATAACCCGGGAAATCTTCAACACGGCGAGTGCGGTCAACCGCTTCCGGAAAAGTCACGCTCCAGCGCGACGGCCGATGTGCAACCCGAGACCGCTCGCACCTACACGCTGCGGTCCTACCTGCGCTGTGGCACATGCAACCGGCTCCGTACGGCACCAAGAGGTCGTACATCTACTACCACCGCCAGCCCGGCGACGGCGACACCGGTCGCGACCAGCAACCCCCGGTCGAAGCGGCTCCTCACTGGCCACCTCCCCGGCGTCGAGCGCGGTCGCAACCAGCGCCGACAACGCGGCCAAGATTGGCGCTGCCGACTCGACCGGCATCGACAACTCGGTGTCCTGATCGACGGTGATCCGCAGGTAAGTCGAGCACCGCCACGGCGCGATAGACTCCGACAGCCACGCCACCGCTTGCGGTGGGCTGGGCCAGTTCCCGGCGCGCAGGTTGAGCCGGAGTTCGGCCGAGCAGTGCTCACCGCCGACGAGCGCTCGATATCCGCTGATTTGGCTCCCCGGGTCGGTGGTACACCGCGACCGGTCGCACCAGCCGGGATGTGCCTGGTCAGGCACGGCAATGAACGGTTCCGGGTTTCCTTGGCTTTTCAGCCATTGACTACAGTTCCGGACCATGCTGGAGTACAAGGCCACCTGGTACGGCCGTGAGGTGATCGCGGTCGACCGCTGGTTCCCGTCTTCCAGGCTGTGCTCGGCCTGCGGAGTCCTGGCTGAACAGCTGCCGCTGCACGTGCGGAAGTGGACGTGCCGGTGCGGCACCACCCACGACCGCGACGTGAACGCGGCGCGCAACATCCTGGCCGCCGGGCTGGCGGTGTCTGCCTGTGGAGCTGGTGTAAGACCTCGACGGGAGTCTTCCCGGACGGGGCGGTCGGCGGTGAAGCAGGAACCCCCTGGGGCGATCCAGGGACTCCCTCCCGTTAGGGAGGGGAGGATGTCAACCGAACGAACTGACGCATAGGTACCGCAGCGCCGGGTCGTAGTCGGCGAGCACCACCGGACCCTCGAGCGACGCCAGCGCCTCCCAGACGCCGGTCATCGGCTGCGCGGGGTCGGCGAGCACGATCCTGTCGGCCTTCGCGTCCAGATCGGCAAGGTGGCCGCCGAGCACCAGCGTCGCCGGGCCGACGTCGCCCAGCAGCCCGGCGACGTCCTCCAGCTCGACGCCGGGGAGGATCCGCGGCACCGCGGCCTGCAGGGTGGACGGTCCGAGGTGGACGGCGACGGCGCAGTGCGCGGCCGGCACCTCCACCGGCACGCCCGGGTCGTACGGCAGCGACGCCTGCTCCACGACGACCAGCAGCCCGCGCGGATACGTGCCGGAGCGGGCGTAGTCGTGCAGCAGCCGCAGCGCCGTGTGCGCACCGGCGCGGCCCTGGTCCGACACCGCGAACGCCATCGGGCCGCCCGGGCAGAGGTGGCTGAGATACGTCGCCGTCGCCCGCCCGGGCGCGATGTCGGGGATGTCGTAGGCGAGGATCAGCGCGTCCACCGGCTCGTCCGGCAGCAGCGCGGCCGCCATCTCGCCGTACGACTGCCCGTCGTCCATCCCGCCGGCGGGGCCCAGGCCGTACGGCTCCAGCAGGTCGGTCAGGTACGTCGCCAGCCGCGCGGTGTGCGCGGCGTCGGCGGCCTGCGCGGCCGGCCCCTCGAACCGCCGCGTCACCGCGCCGCGCAGGCCCCATGGCGCCCCCGGCACCGTCACTCCTCCGGCAGCAGGTTGCCGGCGACGTAGCTGGCGAGGGTGCCGACCGTCTCGAAGTCGTCGCGGCCCAGGTCCTCGACGCTGATCTCCCGCTCCAGGCGGTCCTCCAGCTCCAGCACCAGCTCCAGGCCGGTGGTCGAGCTCATCCCGAGGTCGTCCATCAGCGTCGTGCTCTCGGAAGCGTCGGGCACCTCCCGCTTGAGCACGCGGGGGAGCAGGGCGCAGATCGTCTCCACGACGTGCTCGCGCAGCGCCGGGTCGATGGTCACGGTGTCGGACACGATAGATCCTCCGGATTTCAGTGCTGAGTCAGTGCTCGAAGACCATGGCGGAGAACGTGGCGCCGCGCCCGGCTCCGGCGGCGGCGATGACGTAGCGGTCCCCGGGCCGCAGCAGCCCGCGCTCGATCGCGGTCCGGTGGTTGATGAACGCGTCGGCGCAGAAGACGTGGCCGAAGTCGGCGACGTGGTCGAGCAGCACCCGTTCGAGCGGGAAGCCGATCCGCTTGCAGGTGCGCTGCCACGCGATGGTGTTGACGTTGTGCGGCAGGATCACCGCGATGTCCTCCAGCGCGATCCCGGCCTCGGCGACCGCGGCGGTGACCGCCTCGCCGAGCGCGTCGTGGTAGATGCGTTGGAACTCCGAGGCCACCTCCTCCTGGTCGCCGTCGAACTCGCCGCGCAGCCGCGCCACGTAGGACAGCAGTCGGTCGCGCCCGCCCGTGGCGGACACGAGGCAGGCCGCGGCGCCCTCGCCGAACATCGAGGTCTCCGGCACGAACCGCGTCTCGCCGGTGAACGCCTTCTCCCCGGCAAGCACCACGGCGAGGCCGTCGTCGCCGTCCGCGGCGAGCAGCCGCCCGGCCAGGTCGATCGCCATCAGCCCGGACGCGCACGCCTGCTGCCCGATCGCGAAGGCCTGCGCGTGCCCGAGCCCGGCTTCGGCCAGCACCTCGTGCAGCGGGTTGTGCGGATACGGCACGACCACCGGGAAGCTTCGCGCGTACAGCACGTACCGCACCCGCGCCGCCAGTTCCGGTGTCAGGGCCAGGTCGGCGAGCGCCAGGCGCAGCAGGCCGGTCAGCGGCTGCTCGGACCACGCCGCCGAGCCGATCTTGTGGTAGCGGCGGAACACGCGCACCTGCATCGGGCTCAGGTCGAACGCGTCCGCGTAGGACTCGATCGGCACCCGGTCGGCAGGCACGAACGTGCCCACCGCAGCCATTGAGGTCATACGTCCTCGCTCTCCAGAAGCCGGATCGCCTCTTGTACCGCACGTGCCTCCACCGAGCGCGCCAGCGCCTCGGCGCCCGGCGGGGCGAGCCGGCCCGCGTCGGTGAAGACGGTCAGCAGAAACCCCTCCGGCACGTCGTCCACGTCGACGCTGAGCGGGTCGAACGGGTCGTCCTGCGCCACCGTCCAGCGGAAGACTCCCGGCGGCGCGGCGCGCAGCTCGCCGGCCGTGGGCAGCGGCCCGGCGAAGCCCTGCCGAGTGCCGACGCGGCGGTCATTGAACCACACGCCGGCATCCGGGTCGACACCCGCGCGCGCGAAGAGCCCGGCCACCGCGTCCGGGTCGAGGTACGCGTACTTGTAGGCGGCCATCGCGCTCGCGCCGACCCGCCGCAGGGCCTCGGCGAACGGCTCCCCGGCCACGTCCACCGCGCAGATCCCGCGCTGGGCGACCATCGCCACCACCGTGGCGAACCCGAGCCGGAACCGGTTGCTCACCATGGGCCGCAGCACCGCGTCCCCGTCGCCGGCGCAGGCCGCCAGGGCGAGCAGCGTCATGAGCACCTGCGAGGAGTCCGCGTCGGCGCGCTCGGACAGCACGTGCAGGGCCGCCGGCAGCGCCCGGGACACCAGCTCGCCCCGGTAGAACCGCGGACCGTCCACATCGGACGACGGTCGGGCCGCCGGCAGCCGGCGCAGGGTCCGCTCCCAGTGCCGCAGCGCGGACGCGCTCTGCCGCAGCCCGTCCGGGCCGCCCTGCCAGCGGGCCTGCTCCAGCGGCGGCGTGCCGGGGTCCGCCGCCGCGGCGCCCCGGTCGGCGATCTCGGCCAGGAAGATCCGCCCGCCCAGCCCGTCGGTGACCAGGTGGGTCATCACCGTGGACAGGTGCGTCGGCGCGCCGCGGTGCCGGACCACGCCCATGCGCACCGGCCACTCCTCGACGAAGTCGTACGCGCGGGCCCGGTCCCGGGCGTCGATCGCGACGACGAACGCCTCCGGGTCGGCGTCGTCCGGGCAGTCGTACACGTCCAGGCCGATCGTGCCGCGGTCGGCGACGCTCTGCAGCGGCCGGCCGTCGTCGGTGAAGCGCAGCCGGGTGCGCATCGGCGGGTACCGCGTCATGATCCAGCGCAGCTCGTCGGCCACGCCGGCGAGGGTGGTGCCCGGGGCCAGCCGCGACCAGCCGCCGATGGGCAGCCAGGAGCGCTGCCGCAGCATCGTCAGCCAGATCTCGCGCTGGCCCCAGGAAAGCTCCCCGAGCCCCGCACCCTCGCCGGCGAAGCGCACCGGGATGCGCGCGACCGGCCGGAGCTCGAGGGGCGACGCCTTGAGGCTAGGCATTCGCCATCGCGGCGAGGTGCCGCTGGCGCATGAGGAACTTGCGCACCTTGCCCGTCGGGCCGAGCACGATGTCGTCGTCGGAGAAGACGACGACCCGCCGCAGCGTCGCCCCGGCGGCCGGGGTGAGCGCGCCGCGGACCTCCTCGGTGTGGTCCACCGACGGGTCGGAGCCCGCGTGCAGGGACAGCAGCACGTCCGTGACGACCTTGCCCTCGGCGGTGCGCGCCGACACGACCGTGCAGTCGCGCACGTCGGGCACCGCCCGCAGGATTCGCTCCTCCGACATGGCGGTGTAGAGCCACTCGCCGCCGCCGAGGTCGACGGAGTCCACGGCCCGGTCGACGTGGTAGTAGTAGCCCTCCTCGTCGCGGTACATGAGGTCGCCCGTGAGGTAGTAGCCGGCGAGCCGGTTGCGGTAGGTGTTGCCGTGGTCGTTCCAGTAGCCGGGGGCGAGCGTCGGCGACTTGAGGCCGAAGTGCCCGACGGCGCCGACCGGCACCTGCTCGCCGGTCTCGGTGTCCAGCAGCGCGACGTCGGCGAAGACGTGCGGGACGCCGACGCAGCGGCCGTAGCGCTCGGTGTCGCTGCGGTGCGTGATGTGGAAGGCGGAGTGGCCCATCTCGGTGGAGCCGAGCCCGTCGACGAAGCTGGAGCCCTTGATCCGGGTCACGCCGTCGCGGGTGACCACGTTGCGGCTGCCCGCGTTCACCAGGTGCCGGATGTGCGGCTCGTGCGCGCAGTCGCCGGTGTTGAACCACAGCGACACCGAGTCCAGCTCGTGCGCGTCGAGGTCGAAGCGGGCCAGCTCCGCCCAGGTGACCGCGAAGCCGAAGACGCCGGTGGGCTTCCACCGCTCGATCGCGTCCAGCACCGCCGCGCCGTCGTTCTGCTGGGACAGGAACAGCAGCTCCGAGCGGTTGCTCAGGGCGTGGTTGATGGTCATGATGCCGGCCGCGTGCGGCGCGGGCAGCGCGCTGAGGATGCGCTCGGTGCCCTGCGCGCGCGGGCCGCTGAGCCGGATCCGCCGGGTGGCGTGGAAGAGGCTGGCGTGCGAGTGCACGACCGCGGTCGGCATGCGGGTGGTGCCCGAGGAGTGGGTGATGGCGATCGGGTCGTCGGGGTGGTGCCGGAACGCGACCGGGGCCGCGGCCGGGTCGCCGGAGCCGGTCTCGGCCACGTCGTGCACGGCGATGCCGTCGAGGTCCTGCCCGGCCAGCCGGTCGCGGTGCTCGGCGTCGGTGAGCAGGGCGACCCCGCGCAGCTTGCGGATGTACTCGGCGGCGATCTCGCCCGGGATGTTCGGGTTCATCAGCGCCGGGATGGCGCCGAGCCAGGTCAGGCCCATCCAGTTGAGGAAGCAGTCCGCGGCGTTGGTGACGTAGATGGCGACCGGGTCGCGGCGGCGGATGCCGGCGGCGTGCAGCCACGCGGCCCGCGCGGCGGCGCGGGTGTAGAGCTCGCCGAGCGTCAGGCCCTGCCATGCCGGGATGCCGTCGACCGGGGTGTCGAACGTCATGCCGGGACCGTCCAGCGGCGCGCCGTGCTCGATGAGCTTGTGCAGCACGTTGCCGGCACCGACGCTCGGGTCGCCGGCCAGCGCCGCCCGGATGTTCGTGGACGCCATGGTCTGTCTCCTCATTTCGCCGACATGAAGGGCTTCAAGACGATCTCGGTGCCGTCGGCGCGCAGGCCGGCGGGCAGGTCCGGAAACTCGTAGCGCTGCGCGGGCCGTCCGGGCACCAGCGTCCAGGCCTCGCCGGTGCCGGAGCCGGTGACGACCGTCTGGACGGCGGCGGCGACCTCGTCCGGGCTCAGCATCGGGATCTTCTGCTTGCGCAGCAGGCGGCCGGTGATGCCGAGGAACGGGGTGTCGGTGAAGCCGGGGCAGAGCGCGTTGATGCGCACGCCGCGCGGGGTCAGCGACGTCGACATCGCCCGCACGTAGGCGACGGCGGCGGCCTTGGTCAGCGCGTACACCGGGTTGGCCTGTTCCGGTCCGAGCGCGGCGAGCGAGGCGACCACGACGACCTGACCGCCGGCCGGCAGGGCCGGCAGCGCGGCGTCGACGCCGAACACCACCCCGTCGAGGTTCACCCCGAGGGCGCGGCGGTACCGGGCGGGGTCGATGCCGGGATCGGGCGGCACGTCGGACTGAATGCCGGCGCCGCGCACGACGATGTCCAGCGACCCGTGCGCGGCGACCGCGTGCGCCACCATGGTGGCGTTGTCCGCCGGGTCGGCGACGTCGGCGCGCACCGCGGTGCCGCCGACCTCCTTCGCGACCCGCTCGGCGCCCTCGGCGTCGAGGTCGGCGACGACGACGGCGTGCCCGAGCGCGGCGAGCCGCGCGCAGATCGCCGCGCCGATCCCGCCGCCGCCCCCGGTGACCAGTGCGACGCCCATCTCAGCCCTCCTGACCCAGCTTGGCGACGTCCTCGACGGCGGCGCGGATCTGGGCGCGGCTGGGTTGCAGCGCCAGGTCCAGCTCGCGGGCGAAGGGCAGCACCGCGGCGTCCGGGCGGGTGACCCGCCGCGGCGGCGCGACGAGCCGCATGCCCTCCGCGGCGGAGGCGAGGATCTCCCCGGCGATGCCACAGGAGCGGTTCGAGTCGTCGACGACCACGAGCCGGCCGGTGCGCTCCAGCGACGCGGCCAGCCCGGCCCAGTCGAAGGGGTGCAGGGTCCGCGGGTCGAAGACCTCTACGGAGACGGTGCCGGCGAGCTCCTCGGCGACGGCGAGCGCGTCGTGGACGAGGTGGCCGACGGCGACCACGGTCACGTCGTCGCCGCTGCGGTGCACCCGGCCGACGCCGAGCGGGATCGGGGCGAGCGCGGCGAGGTCGACGTCGGCGCGCACCCCCACCGCGCCGGCCGGGGCGAACACCACGACCGGGTCGTCGTCGCGGATCGCGGAGACCAGCAGCCCGTAGGCGTCGGCGGGGGTCGACGGCACGACGGTCTTCACGCCGACGTGGGCGAAGAGGCTGTACGGGTGGTCGGAGTGCTGGCCGGCCCAGCCGCCCCGGGAGCCGGAGCTGGGCAGCAGGTAGGTGACCGGCACGGTGGCCTGCCCGCCGGTCATCAGCGAGAACTTGTGCGCCTGGTTGGCGATCTGCTCGAAGGCCAGGAACAGCAGCGCCGGGATCTGGAACTCGATCAGCGGCCGCTGCCCGCACAGCGCCGCGCCGGTGGCGAAGCTCGTGAACGCCTGCTCTGAGATCGGCATGTCCACAACCCGTTCGGGACCGAACTTCTTGTGCAGTCCGGTGGTCACGTTGCTGACCGCGACGCGCACGTCCTCGCCGAACACGCACACCGCGGGGTCGCGCTCCATCTCCGCGGCGATGGCCCGGTTGAGCGCCTTGAGGTACGACAGGATCGTCATCTCACGCCCCCGCTCTGGCCCGCAGGCCGTCCGCGTACAGGTGGTCGAGCGCACCGGCCGGGTCCGGGTGCGGGCTCTGCCGGGCGAAGTCGACCGCCAGGTCGAGCGTCGACTCGACCTCGGCGTCGATGCGGGCCCGCTCGTCCGGTGCGACCCGCGCGCCCTGGATCTCCACCGGGTCCCGGGCCGTGCCGGCCGCCAACTCCTCGTCGGTGCGGTAGCGCGGCCGGGCCGCGTGCTCCCAGGTGTGGTGGGCGTCGAAGCGGTACGCGACGCACTCCAGCAGCGACGGCCCGCCGCCGGACCGGGCGCGCTCGACGGCGGTCGCCGCCTCGTGCAGTACCGCCTCCGGGTCCGAACCGTCCACGGTGGACGCGGGAATGCCGAACGCGTGCGCGCGCCCGGTGATGGTGCCGGCGACCGCCTCCGACACCCGGGTGGTGGTGGCGAACCCGTTGTTCTCGCACACGAACACGACCGGGAGCCGCCACAGCGCCGCCAGGTTGAACGTCTCGAGCACCACGCCCTGGCTGACCGCGCCGTCGCCGAAGTAGGTGACGGCGACGCGGTCCAGGCCGGCCCGGCGCGCGGCCCAGGCCGCGCCCGTGGCGATCGGCGCGGCGGCGCCGACAATCGCGTTGGCGCCGAGGATGCCCTGCGAGAAGTCCGCGGCGTGCATCGAGCCGCCGCGGCCGCGGTTGAGCCCGGTCGCCCGGCCGGCCAGCTCGGCCATCGCGCGGGCCGGGTCCGCGCCCTTGGCCAGCACGTGGCCGTGGCCGCGGTGGGTGCTGGTGATGACGTCGCCGGGCCGCAGCGCGGCGCAGGTGCCGGCCGCGATGGCCTCCTGCCCGACGTACGGATGGATGCCGCCGACGATCGTGCCGTCGCGGACGAGCTCGATGGCCCGCTCCTCGAAGCGGCGGATCAGGCGGACCGTCCGGTACAGCCCGGCGGCGTCCATCCGTACCTGTGTCACGTCAGGTCTCCCTTACGCCGCAACGGTGTCGCGCCACACGACGGGGCAGAACTCGGGGTCCGCGTAGTCCGGCCGGCCGTCGGCCGTACGGCGCACGAGCACGTCGTGGTTGTAGGTCACGACGTCCCCGGTGGACAGCTCGAAGCGGCGGTACTCGTTCGTGCCCGGCTGGAGGTGGAACGAGATCGCCCGGCGCGGGCCGTCGCTGACGTTGGCGCCGCTGCCGTGGTACGTGCGGCAGTGGTGGAAGCTCATGTGCCCCTTGGGGATGAGCATCGGGATCTTGTTGATCTCGACCCCGTTGTGCGCCGCGTTCTGCTCGAGCATGACCTCCAGGTCGTCCCGGCTGCGCTGGGCGAAGTGCCGGGTGGTCGTGTCGTCGGCGCCGATCTCGGCCCAGCGGTTGCTGCCGTCGACCATCGTGATGGTGCCCAGGTCGACGCCGCAGTCGTGGAACGGGATGAACGCGGTGAGCATGTCGTCGGACGTGCACGTCTGCCAGTAGTGGCGGTCGAAGTGCCAGGGCACGAGGTTGGAGGGCTCGCCGGCGATCGGCGGCTTGTAGATGAGCGTCGACTGGAAGACGCGGATCTCCGCCGCCCGCGCCAGCCGGGCCGCGACCGCGCCGATGAGCGGCTTGCGCAGGATGCGCGCGATGTCGTCGCTCTCGTAGTGGACGTAGTCGTTGTGCCGCTGCACCGGCCCGTGTTCCGGCTGCCAGTAGGCCAGCCGCGCCGGGCGCGCGGGTAAGGTCCGCGAACGCTCGCCGGCGTAGAAGCGCTCACTGGCCGCGGTCAGCTCGTCGACCTCGTCGTCGGTGAAGAGCTTGCGGGTGAGGTACCACCCGTTGCGCGCGTACGCCTCGACCTCCTCGTCGGTGGGCAGCAACGCCAGTTCCTGCTCCGACAGCACGAAGTCCTGGGTCACCGGGATGCTCACAGTGCGGTCCCTTCAGAATGAGTGATGTCGCGCACCGCCGCCAGCTCTCGCTCCTTCGCCGCGTACAGCGCGGGGATGTTGCTCGTGCCGAACGTCCGCGCGCCGTGGCGGTCGATGAGCTCGTTGAAGTACGTGCGCCGGATGTGCGTCGACTTCGCGAAGATCTGGTACATCTGGCCCCAGTGGTCGCGGTCCACGAGGATGCCGAGCGGCCGCAGCTCGTCGACGGGCACGTCCACGTCGCCGAGGCGGGCCGAGAGCATGTCGTAGTAGCTGCCGGGGGTCTGCGCGAACTCGACGCCCCGGGCGCTGAGCTCCCGCACCGCGGCGACGATGTCGTGGGTGCTGAAGGCGACGTGCTGCACTCCGGCGCCCTCGTGCCAGGCGAGGAAGTCGTCGATCTGCCCGGCGCGGCGGCTGATGTCCGGCTGGATGAGCGTGAACGTCACGCCGCCGGACGGGCTCTGCACCACCTTGGACTGCATGCCCTGGTCGCCGACCTCGATGTACTCCTGGAAGATCATTGCAAAGCCGAACGCCCGCTGGTAGTAGGCGACGGCCGCGTCGAGCTCCCCGGCCGGCAGGCACACCGCGGCGTGGTCGATCGTGTGCAGCAGGTCCCCGGCGTCCGGCCCGTCCGGCGCCATCGACGTGTCGAGCAGGCCCGGCAGGAACTGCGCGCCGCCGTCGCGCTGCACGAGCCGGTGCGTCACGTCGCCGAAGCCGGACACCTCCGCCACGACGACCGACGCGCCGCCGTGCGCGATGCGCCGCGGCGCCTCGACCGCGGTCGCGCCGGCCGCGACCGCCTCGGCGAAGGCCGTCTCCACGTCGGTGCAGCCGAACGCGACGACCGCGATGCCGTCGCCGTGCTGCGCCACGTACCGGCTGGCCCGGTGCCCGCTGCTGAGGCCGGAGGTGAGCAGGATCCGGATGTCGCGCTGCCCCAGCAGCACGCTGCGCTGGCCGGTCAGGCCGGTCTCCGGGCCGCCCTGCCCGTAGACGTGGAAGCCGTACGACGCGCACAGCTGTTCGGCCACCACGCGCGCGTCGCCGACGTACAACTCGATGTGGTCCGTGTCAAGGATCTGCATTGCCTGCTTCCCTTTCGGGGTTTGTGGTTCGGGCGGATCAGGCCTTGGCCCACGGCGAGCTCGGCGGGCCGAGCACGAGGCTCACGTTGTGGCCACCGAAGCCGAAGGAGTTCGACAGCGCGTGGGTCACCGACGCGGGCCGGGGCACGCGCAGGTGGTCCAGTTCGCAGGCCGGGTCGGGCTCGTCGAGGTTGCGCGTCGGCGGCAGCACCCCGCGGCGCAGCGCCTCCACCGTCACCGCGGCCTCGGCCACCCCGGAGGCGCCGAGCATGTGCCCGGTGACGCCCTTGGTGGAGCTGACCGGCGGCGACTGGGGCCCGAACACGGAGCGGATCGCGAGCGCCTCGGCGACGTCGCCGAGCTTGGTCGAGGTGCCGTGCGCGTTGACGTAGCCGATGTCGGCCGGGTCGAGCCCGGCGTCGGCGACGGCGCGGCGCATGCACTCGGCGGCGGCGGAGCCGTCGGGGCGGGGCGTCGTCGGGTGGTGCGCGTCGTTGGTGGCGCCCCAGCCGAGCAAGTCGGCGTAGCGGGCGGCGCGGCGGGCGTCGGCGTGCTCGGGCCGCTCCAGGACGAACACGCCGGCGCCCTCGCCGAGCACCAGGCCGTTGCGGCGCCGGTCGAACGGCCGGCTCGCCTCGGTCGGGTCGGCCCAGCCACGGGCCAGCGCGCGAGCGTTGCCGAACGTGTTGGCGAGCGTGGGGAACAGCGGCGCCTCGCTGCACCCGCAGACCACGACGTCGGCCTCGCCGGCGCGCAGCAGCCGCAGCCCCTCGCCGATCGACTGGGCGCCGGCGGCGCAGGCGGTGCCGACCGAGGAGCTGTAGCCCTGCAGGCCGTACTTCATGGCGACCCGGGCCGCGCCCATGTTCGGCAGCATCCCGGGCAGCAGGTAGGGGCTGACGCCGGCCCGGCCCTTCTTGTCGCGCTGCACCGCCTGGGCGTCGAGCGTGGCGAGGCCGCCGGTGCCGGACAGGATCACCGCGACCCGGTACGGGTCCACGTCGCGGCCGACCTCGATCCCGGCGTCGGCGAGCGCGATCTCGGCGGCCCGCAGCGCCATCACGATGTACCGGTCGACGAGGCGCGCGTCCGGCCCGGGCAGCACCTCGAGCGGGTCGATCGGCGGGCCGAACGCGGCCACGTCGACCGAGCCCGCGAGGGGGTGGTCCGCCGGCGGGCTGGACAGCCCGGAACGGCCCTCGCACATGGCGTCGAAGACCTCGGCACCGGTACTCCCGACCGGCGTCACCAGACCGATGCCGGTGACCGCCGCGTGAGCGTTCATGATGCGCCTCCGTCCGCGACGAGCACCGCGGCCGCGGTCTCGCCGGTCTCGTCGTGGTCGAGTTCGATGAGCAGCACCCGGCCGGCGTCGCCGTCGGCGAGCAGCCCGCGGGCCACGTCCAGCCCGGACGCGGCGTCGCACACGCAGGCGACCGGCCCGGTCAGCGCGTGGCGCGCCGCGACGTGGCCGAGCACGGCGTTGGGTACGGACTGGAAGAAGAACAGCGGCCCGACCCGGGCGCCGGTGTCGACGGCCCGTGCGACGTGCGCCGCGCTCTCGACGTCGCCGAGGTCGCTGACCAGCACGAGGGCGGTGCCCGCGTCATCGCCGTCCGGGGGAGCGCTCTCCGGCAGCTCGGCGAGACAGCGGCCGGCGACGGCCGCGACGATCGGGTTGAAGTTCGAGTGGACGAAGCCGGCCAGCCGCGGCGGTTCGGCGTCGGCGGGACCGGGCCATCCCGCGGCGGCGAGCACCCGCAGGCCCGCCTCCGCTGCGCGCCCCCTTAACCCGTTCATGCCTCTGCGCCCAGCAGCAGCGCGGTGTTGGCGCCGCCGAAGGCGGCGTTCAGCGTGAGCGCGTAGGCGGGTGTGGCGGGCCGCGCGCCGTCGAGCACGAGGTTGAGCGGGCACTGCTCGTCGGGGGCGAGATAGCCGGCGTTGACCGGCAGCCGCCCGCCGCGCAGCGCGTGCAGCGTCACCGCGAGCTCCAGCACGCCCGAGGCCTCCAGGGCCTGGCCGTGCAGGGCCTTCGTGGACGACACCGGCACGGCGGCGGCGTGCCCGCCCAGCGCCGTGCGCAGCGCCTCGGCCTCCGCCGCGTCGCTCTGCGCGGTGCCGGAGCCGTGCGCGTTGACGTAGCCGACCTCGTCCGGACCGACCCCGCCGCGGCGCAGCGCCGCGGTGATCGCCCGGGCCATCCCGCGACCCTGCGGGTGCGGCTGGCACGGGTGGTGGGCGTCCCCGGCCCGGCCCCAGCCGGCCAGGGTGGCCAGCGGCGCGACGGTGCGGTCGCGGGCCGCGGCGGCCGACTCGAGGACCACGGCACCGGCGCCGTCGCCGAGCAACAGGCCGCGCCGGCGCGCGCTGAACGGGCGGATCGCCCCGTCGGCGGCGAACGCACGGCCGGCGTCGAAGAGCGCGAACTGGTCGGCGTCGACGAGGTAGCCCCCGGCGACGACGACCCGCGCGGCCTCGCCGCGGGTGATGATCCCGGCCGCGTCGGCGATCGCGGTGCTCGCCGCGACGCAGGCGGAGGTGTACGCGCGGGGCGCGCCGAGCCCGGCACCCGCGGCGAGAGCGGCCACGAACGCGGCGCCGCCGTGGCGGGGCCGGTCCGCGGGAGCCGAGCGGGCCAGCCGCGGGTCGCCGTGCACCGCCAGGAACAGCGGCGTGGCGGCCCGCTCGGCCGTGCTCAGCTTCGCCTCGTCGCACGCCTCGTCGACGAGCGCGGCCAGCTCGGTGGCGAGGTCCGGCGAGCCCGGCAGGGTCGCGGCCACGCCGACCCGCCGGCCGGTCACGTCGAAGCGGCCGACCGGCGCGAACGCCGGCGCGCCGGCGTCCAGCCCGGCGGCGAGCGCGCCCATGCCCCGGCCGAACGCGCTGAGCACGGCGACGCCGGTGATCAGCACGTCCGCGGTAGCCCGGGTCATCACGTTCATCACGGCCTCACCGGGAGCCCGTCTCGACCTTCAGCCCGGCCAGCACCTCGACGGCACCGCCGACGGTGGACATCCGGGCCAGTTCCTCGTCGGACAGGTCGAGCGCGGTGCCGTAGTGCTGCTCCAACTGGTGGATCAGCCACGCCAGCTCCAGCGAGTCGATCCCCTCGGCGACGTCCTCGGGCCGCCGGTCACCGTAGGTGGCCAGCATGGCGACGACCTCGTCGCGGGACGGTGCAGCGGTCACGCTCAGCTGCCCGCGGTCGCCGCGGCGGCCCGGCGCTCGGAGACGGCGGCGATGAACTCGCCGACCGTCATGCCGGCGAGCTTCTCGGCCTCGTCGTCGTCGAAGCGCACCCCGAAGCGGTCCTCGACGCGCACCGCGAGCTCGGCCAGCGACAGCGACTCCAGGTCGGCGCCGGCCGGGCCGAGCGCGGTGTCGTCGTCGACGTCGTCGGTGCTGTAGTTCATCTCGGTCAGCGAGTCCAGTAGGAACTGGCGGATCTCGGTGATGGTCTCGTCGCTCATATCTGGGCGTTCCCTTCCTTCACGGACGCCGCGACCAGCAGGGCGCGGTCGCGGACGAGCTTGCCGGTGGCCGTGCGAGGCAGCTGCTCGACGACGCGTAGCACGCGCGGGCGCTTGAAGGCGGCCAGCCGCTGCGCGAGCAGTGCCTGTACCTGCTCAGCGGTGGTGTCGTCGCGCAGCATCACGTAGGCCTCGATCGCCTTGTCGTGCGTCACGACCGCGGACGCCACCCCGGGCAGCGCCGCGAGGGTGTGCTCGACCTCGGTGAGGTCGACCTTGAGCCCGCCGACGGAGACCTGCGAGTCGTTGCGGCCCTGGATGCGGAACCGGCCGGTGGCGGGGTCGACCGTGCCGGCGTCGCGGGTGTGCAGCCAGCCGTCGGCCCAGCGGGTCGGGTCGACCAGGCCCAGGTACGGCGACTCGGCCAGCGACACCAGCAGCTCGCCGTCCTCTTCGCGCACCCGGAGGCCGGGCGCGGGGGTGAGGGCGGGGCGGTGCTCGCCGAAGAGGTCGGTCGCGATGACCCCGACCTCGGTCATGCCGTACATGTTGCCCAGGCGGATGCCGAAACGGTCCGTGAACGTCTCATGCACCTCAGCGCGCACCAACTCGCCGCCGGTGGTCATCCCGGTCAGCTGCGGCAGGTGCGGCGGCCGCGGCCCGGAGGAGAGCAGCTCGATGTGGAAGGGCACGCCGAGCAGTGTGGTCGGCTCGGGTCCGGCCGCGACGGCGGCGAGGATCCCGTCGGCCGTCATCCGCGCCGGTACGACCAGCTGCGCACCGGCGTGCAGCCCGTACAGCAGGCCGCCGACGAGCCCGAGCACGTGCACCATCGAGGCCAGGCAGACGATGCGCTCGCCCGGCTGGGGCACGCCGGCGCCGATGGCTACGTACCGCTCCAGCTCCTCGACAAGGTTGGCCGCGGTGCGCGCGATGACCTTCGACGGGCCGGTCGAGCCGGAGCTGAGCTGCACCAGCGCGTGCGGGGTGTCGGCCGGGCGGCCGGGGTAGGCGGCGACGCTCTCCTGCACGTCCTGGAACCCGCGCAGCGGCCCGCCGGTGGCGTGCTTGGCGGACACCACCGCCTGCGGGGCCAGCCGCTGCAGGGCGGCGTCGATCTCGAACGGGGTGAGGCGGTGATCCAGCAGAGCGGCCCGCGCGCCGAGGCGCCAGCAGGCGAGCAGGTTGGCGACGAAGGTCAGCGAAGGGGCCAGGCACAGCGCCACGGAGTCGCCCGGCCCGTTTCGGCCGATGCCGGCCGCGGCCAGCACCGCCTGCTTCTGCTCGACGAGGCGACGCAGCTCCGCGCGGGTCACGGGGGCGTCGAAGACGAGCGCCGGCCGGTCGGCGGGACGGCCGGCGGCATCCGCCAGCAGCACCTCGTCGACCCAGCTCGGGTCGAGGGCCGGTGCGGTCAACGGACAACCCCCTAAATCCTTGTGCGGGCGCGCCACATCGGCGGGCCGGGGGCGCCGTCACCGCCGCACGGCGGAGCGGCGCGCCAGGGCCCGCTTCCGGACACGCGCGCAGGGTTGTACGCACCGACCGGGCCGGCCAGCACTGGCCGCCGATCAGCGTGTACAACCCCCGAATGAACACACTGCGAGAGGTCGAGGAGCTGGTGGCGCCTGGTTCGGCAACGTCGCCCGAACGCCGATGCCCGGCCGCTCAACGCAGAAAATAGGCACCTCGACTAGGCATAGACCTTACGCAATCAAGCCCATTTGACAAGGGTGGGCAACCTGAACATGCGACAGGATGTCCGTTCTGTCACACGACCTCCCGTAAGAATCGTTTGGATCGATACCGTCGGCATTCCCCTGAACGCCGAGGTCAGGCCGGGTCACGGCCACATGCGAGCGCTGCACAATCGGACAATCGCCGCGGGTTCGGACACTACGGGTCGAGCTCCCACTACCGTCAGCAACGGGGCGTCGAACGCTCGTTAGGTACTTGCACTGCGGATATACAGACTTCCCAGGTATCCGGTTGCACGCAGTGTGTCGGTCGCGCACCGGTGAGAGCGCGTTCAGCAAACTTGGGCCGGTCATTGACAAGGTTCGGCACAGGGTTCATACAATGGCCGGGCTCGCCGCCTTTCCCGGCCGCGTCCCCATTCCCGGTGCTGCTCATTCGGAGATTTGCGACTGTGAAAGCCGATACCGGTTCTGCATACCCGTCCGCGCCCGCTGGGCCGGGGCTCAACGCCGCGGTCGAGCGCTATTACGACACCACCCTCGACCTGTACGAAGACCTTTGGGGCGAGCACGTCCACCACGGCTTCTGGGACGCCGGCGAACGCCCCGGCAGCGACGACGAGCGGCACGCCGCGACCGACCGGCTGGTGCGCGAGCTCGTCGATTTCGCGCGTATCCCGTCCGGCGCGCATGTGCTCGACGTCGGCTGCGGCATCGGCGGCCCCGCGCTGTATCTCGCCGGGCCCCACGGCTGCACCGTCGAGGGCGTCACGCTCAGCGCGGCGCAGGCCGCGCGCGCCAACGAGAAGGCGGCCTCGGCCGGCCTCGCCGAGCGGGCGCGGTTCCACCAGCGCGACGCGCTGGACAACGGCTTCCCGGACGCGTCGTTCGACGCGCTGTGGGCCGTCGAGAGCCTCATGCACATCGCCGACCGCGCCGCGTTCTTCGCCGAGGCCATGCGGCTGCTGCGCCCGGGCGGCGTGCTCGCCATCGCCACCTGGTCGGTGCGCGACGGCGACCTCAGCCCCGAGGAGCACCGCGTCGTCGACCAGATCCTGCGCCACCAGGTGATGCCCAGCTTCTCCTCGCTGGAGGAGCACGAGCGGCTGGCCCGCGCGGCCGGCTTCGGCGAGGTGTCCATCGTGGACTGGAGCGCCAACGTGGCCAACTCCTGGGAGCCGACCTTCGCGCAGGTGCGTGAGCTGGACAACGGCCGCGCCATGATGCGCGACCTGGCCCGCGACCGGGGCGTCGACGTGCTCGGCTTCTTCTACGCGGGGCCGCTGATGCTCAAGGGCTTCAGCACGGGCGCTGTGACGTACGGCGCGGTCCGCGCGGTGAAGCCCGCGGCGTTACCGGCCGGAGACTGAGCATGACGACGCCGACGCCGACGCAGCTTGCGGTCGCCGAGCTGCTGCGCCAGGTGACCGGCGAGGACGCGGAGTGGCTGGCCGGCATCACACCGGCGACCCGGCTCGACGGTGACCTGTTCCTCGACAGCATCGAGCTCGTCGCGCTCGGCGAGGGACTGGCCGTCCGGTTCGGGCCCGGCGTCGACCTCGCCGGGTGGGTGTCCGGGCTCGACCTGGAGGCACTGCTGGCCCTGCGCGTCGCGGACGTCGCGTCCTATGTGGACGCTGCTACCGGTGCATCACCGCGGGTCGCGGGCATATCGTCCTATGTGGACGCGTCCGGCGGTACAGGATGAGTCGGTTCGTGTTTTTGTCCCTGCCGCTGACCGGGCACGTCAACCCGATGGCGGCGGTCGCCACGGCCCTGCGACGCCGGGGCCACGAGGTGCTGTGGGCCGGGTCCGAGTCGTTCCTGCGGCCGCTGATCGGCGAGGACGAGCGGATCCACCCGATCCCGCTGCGGGCGCACCGCGGGCAGGCCGAGCGCGGACTCGACGCGACCCGCTCGCGGTGGGAGGGCTACATCGTCCCGCATGCCAAGAGCACCCGGAAGGGCGTCGAGGCCGCCGTCGCGGACTTCGCCCCGGACGTGCTTGTGGTCGACCAGCACGCGATCGCCGGCGCGATCGTCGCGCAGGCGCACGGGCTGCGGTGGGTCTCCGTCGCGCCCACGACCATGGAGCTGACCCGCCCGTTCCGCCGCGCGCTGCCCCGCGTCGAGGCGTGGATCGGCGAGCAGATGGCGGGCGCGTGGAGCGCCGCCGGCATGCTCGGGGTGCCGCCGCACGACCTGCGCTTCTCCCCGCACGGCGTCGTCGCGTTCACCGCCGGCGCGCTCGCCGGGGACCCGGCCGACCTGCCGTCCGGCGTGGGCCTCGTCGGCCCGGCGATCGCCGCCCGCGCGCCCGACCCGGACTTCCCGTTCGACTGGCTCGACCCGGGCCGCCGGCATGTGCTGGTCACCATGGGCACGCTGTCGATGGACCTGGCGAAGGGCTTCTACCAGCGCGTCGCCGAGGCCCTCGCGCCGCTGGGCGACCGGCTGCAAGCCGTCGTCGTCGCCCCCGACGGCACCCTCGCCGAACCGGCCGGCCACGTGCTCGTGCGCCGCCGCGTGCCGGTGCTGGACCTGCTGCCGCACCTGCACGCGGTCGTCGCGCACGGCGGCCTCAACACCGTCTCCGAGGCGCTGGTGCACGGCGTGCCGCTCGTCGTCGCGCCGATCAAGGGCGATCAGGCGCTCAACGCCAACGCGGTGCGGGCCGCCGGCGCCGGGCTGCGGGTCTCCTTCGACCACACCCGCCCGGACGCGTTGCGGGCCGCCCTGCTGCGCCTGCTCGACGAGCCGGCCTACGCCGCGGCCGCCCGGGCGGAGGGCGACCGGCTGACGGCCGGCGGGGGAGCCGAGGCGGCCGCCGACATCCTCGAGGCACACCACAACGATTGAGGCGATACGAGTGAAAGTACTTCGCGACACCGGGCTCATCTTCCAGCGCCACCTCCTGCTCATGGTCCGCTCGCCGCTGTGGGTCTTCCTCGGCATCGCGCAGCCGGTGGTGTATCTCGTCCTGTTCGCCCCGCTGCTCAAGCCGGCCCTGCAGTCGATGGGCGCCACGTCGATGCTCGACGCCTACCGCGTCTACGTCCCGGGCATGCTCGTCGCCCTGGCCATCGGCGGCGGCCTCTACGTCGGCTTCGGCCTGCTCGGCGACCTCGCCAACGGCGTCATCGAGCGCTCCCGGGTCACCACGGTCAGCCGGGTCGCGCTGCTGCTCGGCCGGGCGCTGCGCGACGTGGTCACGGTCATGGTGCAGTCGCTGGTCATCACCGTGCTGTCGCTGCCGTTCGGCCTCATCACGAACATCGGCAACATCCTGCTCGGCTACGCGATCCTGGCGCTGATCAGCCTGGCGGCGGCGGCCATCTCGTACGGCATCGCCATCAAGGTGAACAACCCCAACGTGCTCGGTCAGGTCATCAACAACGTGGCCCAGCCGCTGATGCTGCTGTCCGGCACCCTGCTGCCGCTCGCGCTCGCCCCGCTGTGGCTGCGCACCATCGCCGACTACAACCCGTTCAACTGGGCCGTCACCGGCATGCGGGCTCTCTACGCCGGCAACCCCGGCGACACGCACGTGTGGGGCAGCATCGTGTTCTGCGGCGCGGTCGTCATCGCCGCGGTCACCTGGTCGGCCAGCCTTTTCGCGCGCTCGGTCAAGTAGGTTAGGGGACACTCGATGATCAAGACCAAGGGGCTCAAGAAGTCCTACAAGACCCGGCAGAAGCGGCAGACCACCAGCGTCGACGCCGTCAAGGGCATCGACCTGGACGTCGCCGAGGGCGAGATCTTCGGCTTCCTCGGGCCCAACGGCGCCGGCAAGACCACGACCCTGCGCATGCTCGCCACACTCATCCCGCTCGACGACGGCGAGGCCACCATCGCCGGGGCGAACCTGCGCACCGAGCAGGCCCAGGTGCGGCGCAGCATCGGCTTCGTGGCGCAGGGCGGCGGCACCACCGACGACGTCACCGCTCGCGAGGAGCTGATCCTGCAGGCCCGCATGTACGGCTTGAGCCGCACCGAGGCCGCCACGCGCGCGGCGGAGGCGATCGCCGCCTTCGACCTCACCGACTTCGCCGACCGCAAGTGCAAAACCTACTCGGGCGGCCAGCGCCGCCGCGTCGACATCGCCCTCGGCATCATCCACCGCCCGCAGGTGCTGTTCCTCGACGAGCCGACCACGGGCCTGGACCCGCAGAGCCGCGCCCACATGTGGGACGAGATCCGCCGGCTGCGGGCCGACGGCATGACGGTCTTCATCACCACGCACTACCTCGACGAGGCCGACGCGCTCTGCGACCGCATCGCCATCATCGACCACGGCGAGGTCGTCGCCGAGGGCACGCCCGACGAGCTCAAGCGCGAGATCTCCGGCGACGTGGTGACCGTCGGCGTCGGCGAGCTGTCGGAGAAGGCCGCCGATGTGCTCAAGGACCAGCCCTTCGCCCGCGGCGTCGAGGTCCGCGACGACGGCGAGCTGCGCCTCAACGTCGACGCCGGCGACACCGCGATCCCGCAGATCATGCGCGCCCTCGAGGGCGCCGGGGTGACGCTGTCCACGATCGAGCTGCACCGCCCGACCCTCGACGACGTGTTCCTCACCAAGACCGGCCGCTCGCTGCGCGACTGAGCTTGGTGCGTTGACAAAATATCGGATAAGTCCGGACGCGTCAGCGTCTGGACTTATCCGCGTCCCCGGCGGCCGGTCCGAACCGCGCCCGGCGTGAGACCGTGCGCGCCCGGCTGCAGGGCCGATCGAGAGGCGGCACCCGCGCATTTTGAATGCGCGCGAGTATGCCCGGTCGTCCACTATTGCAATGCACTGGAGCCCTCGCGGGCAGGGCTTCCGGAATTGCCGGGTGGCAATCAAATAGGCGGCGAATCGACACCGATCGGGGATAGTTCGCGGGCGATCGCGTGCAGGAACGCCGCCACGCGCGGGCGGTCCCAGCCGGGGCGGTTCACGCGCAGGATCAGATCGAGGGAAGTCAGGCCCCGGGCGATCAGGTAGAAGCCGGGGCCGGTCGCGCGGGCCGGGTCGTACCACTCCACCGTCGCCGGCGCCCGGGTGTCCTCGGACGGGAAGCCGGGCGGGGCCAGGATCGGGTTGTAGTAGTAGCCGGGGTCAGCGCCGGCGTGCTCCGCGCGGATCGCCACGATCGCGTCGGGTGAGCAGACGCCGTTCTTCAGCGCGTTGAACGCCTTCCAGTGGGTCTTGCCCGCCGCGGCGTCGAACGGCTCGGCGGGGTCGAGGTCCAGCAGCAGCGGTGCCCACTGGTTCAGGCTCGTCACCACCCCCGCGTGCCGCTCGTCGTAGCGGTTGGCCGACATCGGGAAGAGCAGGTGCGCGCGCTCGCCGGTCGCCGCGCACAGCGCCCGGTGGTACGCCCCGAGCAGCACGCTGGCCAGGCTCACGCCGATCTTGGCGGCGGCGTCGTGCGCGTCCGGCATGGGCAGGCCGGTGTGCAGCGTGGCGCCGACCCGCTCGGGATCGCAGGCGCCGTCCGCGAGCCGGGGCGCCGCCGCGAGCGTGCGCCGCCAGTACCGCTCGGCGGTGCGCAGCCGCCCGCCGCCGTCCGCCTGCTGCTCCAGCGCCATCTCCAGCGGGCCCGGGGCCGGTGGCAGCTCCTCGCCGCCGAGCAGGCGCAGGAAGTCCTCCCGCATCACGAGCGCCGCGGCGCCGTCGGCGGCCATGTGGTTGACGATGACCAGCACCTGGGCCGGCCGCCCGGCGTCGAGCAGCAGCCAGGCCCGCCAGGGCAGCTCGCGGGTGACGTCGACGGCCCGTCGCAGCTCCCGCTGTTCGAGCTCGGCCCGCTCGGCGGCATCGGCGCTGCCCTGCCGGATCCGCTCGAGGATCTCCGCCTCCCCGTCCTCGGACAGCCACTGGCGCGGCATCCCGGCGTCGTCCACGACGAACCGGGTGCGCAGGGATCCGTGGCGCATCGCGAGCCGGGCCAGCGCGCGCCAGACGGCCGGCTCGTCCGGCGGTGCGTCCGCGGGCAGGTCCCAGACGAAGGTGAGGTTCGCCTCCCAGGTCCGGCCGACCGGCATCTTCTCGATGTCACGCCAGACCGACAGCTGGCCGACGGTGGCCGGGTAGGTCTTCACGCCGCCTCCACAGTGGACGCCGGGTCGGGTGCGGGCGGCCGGGGGAGGCCGCCCGCGGGTTCGGTCAGCCCGAGACGACCTTGCGGCCCGAGACCACCTTGCGGCCCGAGACGACCTTGTGCTTCGTGTCCGACATGTTCACCTCCTTGGACGGGCGCACACACCGGCGGCGCCGGCACGCGCGCGTGCGGCGGCGGCGATTCCCACCGACCGGTCGGGGGTAATCGCGGCGCACCAGAAAGGACAACCATTCATGGAAGCGACCATTTTCGATGGCCGAAACAAAGCATCGCCCGACTTTCAGGCGGTGTCAACCGGCACGTCGTTCGGGTATCGGGCATACCGTTCGAGAGTCGACGACAAATACATTCGGATGTTGCCCGCACCCTTTCCCGCACCCTTTTCAATTGTCGCCCCGTTGGTGGGCGTCAATGTTCGCGGGTATCGTGACGCGCCTTACGACAGCCTGATCGACTGCGGCGTGTGGAAGACGTCGCCCGGGTCGTACGCCCGCTTGACCGCCTGCAGCCGCGGGTAGTTCGCGCCGTAGTACGCCGCGGGCCAGTCCCGCAGGTCGCGGTCGGCGTAGTTCTGGTACACCTCGCCGGTCAGATGCGGCCGGAGCGCCTCGGCGAACTCGTCGACCCACGTCACGTTGGCGGCGGTCTCGTCGTCGCCGGGCCACTGCGCGAGGATCGAGACGTAGTGCAGCGCCGAGCGGTGCGCGAACGCCGTCGCGTCGGCGGGCACGCGGGCGATCGCGCCGCCGCCGAGCAGGTCGAAGCGCACCATCGAGAAGCCCGACGGCGCCTGCCGGAAGCGCTCCACGAGCACCTCGAAGGCGTCCTCGTCGAACCCCGTCTCCGAGAAGTACCCCCCGAGCCACTTCGACTGCAGCCCGTACACGATCTCCTCGCCCAGGACCGTCATCATGTCGAGGTAGCTCGTCTCGCCGATGGTGCTGAACAGCGGCTCGCCGAGCGCGTGGATGGGGGCGAAGGCCTCCTCGGCCTCGGCGGGCGGCCCGACGTACATGCCGTACATGGCGATGACCGGCTCGCCGTCCGGGTAGGGCTCGGTGGTGAGCACCATGCACAGCGCGAGCCGGTCGTCGGTGCGGCCCGCGTAGAGGTCGCGGTAGGCGCGAAAGATCTCCCGGGCCCGCTCGTACGGCCAGGCGACGATCCCGCCCACGACCGTCTTCGGCAGCGGGTTGAGCCGGTACGTCAGGCTCGTCACCACGCCGAACCCGGCCCCGCCCGCGCCGCGCAGCGCCCAGAACAGGTCCGGGTGCTCGGTCTCGTTGGCGCGCAGCAGGTTGCCCTCCGCGTCGACCAGCTCGGCCTCGAGGATGTGGTCGCAGCCGAGGCCGTGGGTGCGCGCGAGCGGCCCGTATCCGCCGCCGAGGCTGTAGCCGGCGTTGCTCACCGTCGGGCACTCGCCGCCGGGGCCGGCCAGCCCGTATTCCAGGCCGTCGGGCCCGGTGAAGGAGTGCCCGGCGTAGGTGATCTGGTCGATGTCGCGCCAGCCGATGCCGGGGCCGACCTTCACCGTGCCGCCGGCCGGATCGAACACCACGTCGCGCATGGCGCCGACGTCGACGACCACGCCGCCTTCCACAAGGGACAGCCCGCTGGCGTGGTGCCCGCCGCCGCGCACCGACAGCGGCAGCCCGCTGGCGCGCGCGAACCGGATCGCGGCGGCCACATCACCGGCGTCCGCGCACCGCGCGATCAGCGCCGGGCGGGTCCGGACCCGGGTGTTGAACAGAACCCGGGCGCCCTCGTAGTCGGGGTCGTAGGGCGTGATGAGCGAGCCGTGGAAGGACGAAAGCGCCGAGAGGTCAAGCCGCACCGGACGATCTTGTCACCGCCGCGGATCAACGGCAAGCGCCGCGAACTGCTCGACCAGGCGGCGCAGGCGGGCCACGACCGGCCGGTCGCCGAGGCGGCGCTCGAGCACGCCGAGGACCTCCCGGTAGTTCCACAGCAGCTCGTCCGCGGTGCGCGCGCTGCGCTCGAACAACATCGGGCCGAACCGGTGCAGATCGTCCACCAGGGATTGCAGGCTGCACACCTTGTCGGCGGCGATGACGAGCAGTGACTGCGGGCCGGCCTGCGAGCTCATCCGGCCCAGGTGCTCCCGCTTGCGCTCCCACCAGGTCAGGTGCGTGCGCCGGGCGGCGTCCGCGTCGGTGCAGTCGTGGACGATTCGGTACACCTCGTCGCCGAACGCCTCGCGCAGCGCCCCGCGCCCGGTCGGCTGGTCCTCGAGCACGTCGTGCAGCAGCGCGCCGATCGCGGCCGTCTCGCCGCCGCCCTCCTCGAGCACGATCGCGCACGTCGCGAGCAGGTGGGAGACGTACGGCGTGCCGGTGTTGTGCCGGACCTGCCCGCCGTGGTGCCGCGCCGCGAACGCGAGCGCCTCCTCGAACCGTGGCGACAGCACCGGCACGCCCCCTATGCGATCATGGCCGCCGTGTCCTCGAGCTGGCGGACCACCTCGGCGCGGTCCAGGCGGCGGCCCAGCTGCAGGCCGCCGCGCGGCGGTGGCTCGCCGGGCCGGTAGTAGACCTGCGAGCGGAGCCGTTCCCGGGGTCCGCGCAGGACCAGTGTGGCGCACGCCTGCCGCCGGTCGGTGACGGCCTGATGCACGATGGTGGACGTCGTTGCGTACTGGCCGTCGAGCGGCGCCCGCTCGACGAGCCGGAACGGGCGTAACGCGATGCTTCCGGAGTAGGCGACATGGGCGATTCTTCCGCCGGCGTACGGACGGTAGGTGAAGCGTCGCCACTCGGCGCTCTCCGCGGTCCCGATCGGCGCCTCGTCGAGCTCGATGAAGTGCTGGCGACCGCCGAGCAGGATCGAGCTGAACGGGAACCGGTGGTCGTGCGGCCGGGAGACGTCCTCGCCGGCGCGCGGATCGGCCGGCCAGTAGTGCAGGGTGAGCCGGCTGCCGTCGGAGTACTCCGCGGCGACGATCTTCGTGAACCCGTTCACGTGCCGGTAGGGCGCCCCGGCCGGCGGGCGCCCGGCGCGCACGTCGGCGGCGAGCCGGTCGAGCACCCCGGCGATGTCGAGGCGGTGCGGGAGCAGCGTGTCGCCCACGGCGCGTCCTTCGCAGCTTGTCGCGGTAACCACCCGGAAAGTACATATACAGCCTCCCGCGCACCGCTACGGCGGCGGGGTGTTACGGCCGAATGAAACCTCCGGAAACCGGGTGAGCACCGGGCCGTCAGCGGCGGGTGAAGCGCTCGGCGGCGTCGACCACGCGCTTGAGCGCGTCCCCGGTCGCCTCGCGCAGCAGCCGGGCGGGTGAGCGCCCCTCGACCCCGGCCGCCCCGACCTCCCGCAGCCATCCCGCGGCCGCCCCGAGCCGGTTGGCCCGCGCGAACGCGTCGGCCACCTCGACGGCGCCGTTCAGCCGCCCGGCCATCTCGGCCCGCCGGTGACGGTCGGCGCGCCAACGGTTGAACTCGCTCACGGTGGCGGCGCCGGCGACATACGCGGTCAGCTCCTCGCCCAGCAGGGCCACGCAGCGGTCGATGCCGCTCGTCGACAGGACCCCCACGGTCATATCGGAGACGCTACCCGCACCCGGCCGGCCCGGCGAGCCCACGAGCGTGCCACGCCTGACGCCACGATGACGGCGCGGGCTCAGGGCGCCGCGGGCAGGTAGAACGCCGAGACGTCCTCGGCCAGCAGGTCGAGGACGGGCACGCCGCGCTCGAGGGCGGCGGCGAACGCCGCCCAGGAGTCCAGGCGATATCCGCCCGCCTCCGGGAAATCGGCGCCGGTCAGGTAGCGCGGCAGCAGGAAGGCGTTCTGGACCAGCCAGTGCACGTAGCCGCCCTCCTCGCCCCAGCCCGGCAGGCCCCGCGTCGAGGTCAGGTAGGCGCGCAGCTCCGCCGCGGTGGTCCAGCGGACCATGCGCGACTCGTTCGTGAGGTGCCTGATGTACGGGTTGTAGAGCAGCGTGCCGCCCAGGCCGAAGTGCTCCCGGAACTGCTCCCACAGCAGGCGCTCGTCGCCGCCCGCGTAGGCCATGACCTCGGCGGCGGGCTCGGTCTCCAGGAGGTGATGCAGGTAGGACCACGTGGTGAGCGGGGTGAGCAGGCGGTTGGCGTCCTTGCTGAGCAGGGTCTGCACGATCGCGCCGGCGTTGCGCTCCAGGTCGTGCAGGGCGAGGTGCGGCACGACCTTGATCGCGGCCAGGACGCTGTACAGCGACGGGTTGCGCTCGCCGTAGAAGATGCGCGCCACCGACCACGGGTCGGTCGGACGCAGCAGCGACTCCGCCGAGCGGGCCGGCATCGAGTCGACGTAGTCCTGCAGCGACGCCACCCGCGGCGCGGCGGCCGGGTCGACGCGGCGCATCCAGCGGCGCAGGTCGGCGACGAAGGCGGCCATGAGCTCGTCGCGGCCGGTGACGCCGAAGTCGTCGAGGCAGATCGCCACGCGCACGCCGCGGGCGCTGAGCGCGGCGGCCGTGAGGGCCTGCACGGCGTTGATGAGCGACGCGCGGGCGCGCAGCCGGACCGGCCAGAAGAGCAGGCGGGGCCGTCGCGGCTCGTTGGCCCAGTCCACGCCCCAGCCGTAGCGGCGCTCCAGCTGGCGCAGCAGGGGGAGCACGCCTTCCGGGGCGGTGTTGCCGGGCTGGGAGAACAGCTCGCGCTCCCACTCCAGGTGCCGCACCCGGCGGCGGGGGTTCACGCGCGCGCCGGCCGGCGGGACCTCGAGCCGGTCGGCGAGGCCGGTGAACAGCCGGTCGCCGTCGATATCGGTGTAGAACGTGACGAGCCCGGCCAGCCGGTCGGGCAGCCGCAGCGGGGCGGCGTCGTGCAGCGCCCACAGCACCCGCACCGGGCGGGCCGAGCCGACCGCGCGCAGGGCGCCGGTGACGACGTCGTCCCAGCCGCTGTACCCCACGACGAGCACCACGTCGCCGGTGATGAGCTCGGCCAGGGCCAGGGACGTGGCCTCCGGTACGACCGAATCGGGGGCGGGGTCGTGCAGCAGCGGCGAGCGGGTCTCCACGCTGACCGGGCGCCAGAACCCGCGCAGGTGGAACACCTGGACGGCGCCGTCGCCCTCGGGCCGGCGGTCCGGGCGCCCGTCGGGGGCGACCGGGACGCTGACCGCCTGCCGGCCGGTGTGCCGGACCGCGACCTCGAAGAGCGGGTCGAAGTTGGTGGTGAGCAGGCCGTTGCCGAACTCCTCGGGGCGCCCGGCCAGCAGCCGGCCCACGGCGCGTATCCCGGCCGGCAGCTCCCACCAGTCCAGGCTGTTCTCGACCCGCTCGCCGAGGCGCAGGTCGACGCGCTGCCAGATGCCGTGCGTGGCGAGGGGAGAGGAGGCCAGGTCGGGCGCTCGGTAGCCGGCCAGGACCGCCTGCTGCGCCACGATGTCGAACTCGCCGGGGGAGCGGCGGGCGGTGAAGACGCGCCGGTACGCGAGGTACGCCTCGATCGGCAGCGCGTGCGATGGCAGCGACTCCCGGGCCTGGTGCAGCGCCTGGGTCAGCTCGCCGTCGTCGCCGAGGCCGGCGGCGTAGCGCTCGGCCAGCTCGATGAGCCCCTCCAGCCCGGGTACCGCGGGCATGGTCATCCCGGCGCCCAGCATCAGCGTGATCGTTCCTCCGTGGCGGATGGCGGAGACGATCTCCTCGATCAGCCCGTCCTCCATCTACTCCCCTCCGGCCCGGGCGTGCAGGGTCGTCCACAGCTCGCGCGGCCGGCTCGACAGCGCCTCACGCACCGCGGCGTCGCTGAGCAGCAGCAGCCCCCCGTCGATGTCGGCCTCCAGCTGCTCGGGGCCCCAGCCGAGGTAGCCGGAGAACAGCCGCAGCCCGGCGATCACCGGGGCGAGCGGCTCCGGGTCGGCCGACAGCGCGATCACGCCGAGCCGGTCGCGGACCGGCCGGAAGCGCAGCGGCGGCTCCGCGTCGGGGCGCAACCGGGCGACGGCGATGAACCCCTCGTCGCGGCTCAGCGGGCCCGCGTCGAACAGCACCGCCGGCGTGGTCAGCAGCCGCCGCCAGCCCTGCGGGATGTCGGCCGGCAGCGGGTCGGTGGTCGGCCGGTTGATCCGCACGCCGACGGCGCCGCGGGTGCGGTCGTGGCGCAGGATCAGCACCGCCGCCTGGCGCAGGTCGCGGTCCTCGACGGCGGCGGTGGCCACCACGATCCGGCCGACGAGGTCGCGGTGGTGCCGCGCGGCGTTGCGCACCAGCGGCAGCTCGTCACCGGCCGAGCGCAGCTCGGGCAGCTCGAACCCGCGCTCGCGCAGCCGGTTGGTGACCTCCCGCCAGACGGTGCGCACGTCCAGCACCGCGGGCCGGTCGGCCAGGCCGCCGCGCAGCACCCGCAGCAGCTCGCCGGTGAAGGCCGTGTGCGGCTCGCCGGGCGGGGCCTGCGCGGTGCGGTTGCGCGGCGCCGAGACCAGCAGGCACGTCTCGTCGGTGCCGGCCTGGTCGGCGACCACCCGCGTGCCGGTCTCGTCGGCGGCGAGGTGGCCGGTGGCCCGGCCCGCGTAGCAGCAGTCCAGGATCACCAGCCGGCGCCGCGCCCGGCTGCCGGCCACCGCCCGGCGGATGTGCTCGAAGGGCAGGCCGGCCTCGTACGGTACCGCCGGATCCGTGTCCCGAAGGCCCAGCACCAGGCTGCCGTCGACCGGGTCGACCAGGCCGTGCCCGGCGAAGTAGACGACGAGCATCCCCTCCGCGGCGGTCTCGTCGGCGGCCCGCCGCAGCACCCGGCCGACCTCCCGGGCGTCGTCGGGGTCGGCCAGCACGGTGCAGTGATCGGGCGCCAGCCCCCACAGGTCGGGGTCCTGCAGCACCCCGGCGAGCCCGTTGAGGTTCCGGGTGATCGCTGGTACCTCGGGGAGCGACTCGTACCGCGCCCCGCCGACGAGCACTGCCCGCGACCCGCGCGGGTCGGCCAGCTTCGCCACCGCTCAGCCGTCGAGCGCCCGGGCCGCTGCGGCGACCGCCGCCGGGTCGGCGGACTCGATGCGCACCGACACGCCGTCGGGGCCGGTCCGGGTCAGCACGACCGCCGGCGCGGCCGGCCGGGTGCGCCGCCAGTTGGACACCGCCAGCAGCAGCTGCCCGACCGACAGCCCGGTGCCGAGCACGAGGCTGATGATCTCGACGGCGGCGCCGAGCTCGCCGGGCCGGTCGGCCGCCGGCGGCCCGATCTCGGACCGAACGAGGCCGCGCTCTCCGGTCAGCCATCGTCGCAGGCTGAGCAGGGTGTCGATGTCGGGTGCCGGACCGTCGCCGAGGGCTTCGAGGTGAATCTGCAGCTGCACTGGTCAACCCGGGGTGTGGAGGGAGCGGACTTCGAACCCTATCGAACCCGCGCACCTTCTGTCACCCGATGCTCACCCGAACAGCGCACGCTGCGCGCGCCGGGCCCGGCGGCTCGTTTTGGGCAGGGCGCTCAGGGCCTGCCGGCCGTGCTCGTCGGTGCGGGCGTGCAGCAGGCCGTACGTGAAGGCGTTCTCCCCGGCCGCGTGGGCGCTGAGCGCGTAGCCGCGCAACAGGTCGCAGGTGACCAGCGCGTCCTGGTGGGCGCCGAGCACGTCCTGCATCTCGGTGAGCCGGCCGGCGAGCGTCGTGGCGCGCTTGCCGGCCAGCGGGGCCACCAGCTCCACCGCGTACCTGGCCCGCTTGTAGGCCTTGCGCGCCGCGTGCAGCCGCTCGTCGGCGGTCGGCTCGCCCGGCGCCGGCGGCCGCGTGGCGGCCCGGGCCTGCGCGCGGCGGGCCGAGGCGAGGCGGGCGTCGGCGCGGCGCACGGCCCGGCGGGCGCGGCGCATCAGCGCCTTGGCCGGGCCGGCCTTGGCGAGGCGGGCCGGGATGCGGCCGGGCTCGGCCGCGCGCGCCACGAGCGCGTCGATGTCGCCCAGCAGCGTGGTGTACCGCTCGCTGTCCAGGCCCACGGTGAGCGCCTCGCGCGCCTCGGCGGCCCGCTCGGCCAGCAGCGAGGTGATGCGCGCCGCCACCGGGCCGACGACCAGCTCGGCCGGCTCGGCGGCGACGAGGCCGGCCAGGCGCTCGGCCGTCACGTCGCGGTCGCGGACCTCGCCGAGCAGGCCGGTGACCCATTTGATCTCGTCGTGCAGGGCGTCGAGGTCCCCGGACAGGAAGGGGGCGAACGAGCGCAGGGTGGAGCGCAGCCGCCGGGTCGCCACGCGCATCTTGTGCACCGCCTCGGCGTCGCCGTCGCGCACGTGCGGGTCCTGCTCGACGAGCGCGTCGCGCTGCGTGGCCAGGTAGGCGGCCAGCGCGCGGCGGGCCTTGGAGCCGCGCGGGCGGGTGCGCTCCGGCGCGGGGTAGTCCCGGCCGAGGGCCTCGGCGAGCTTCGACGGGCTCTTCGACGGGCGGGCGCCGGCCGCGCGCAGCGCCGCGTCGAGCCGGTCGAGGGCCTCGCCGGGCCCGTCGACGAGCTCGATCTCCAGCTCGTGCCACTTGCGGGCGGTGCCGCCGCGCAGCGACTCGGTGCGGACCCGGTCGTCGGCGACGAGCGCGACGGTGCTGCCGTCGGCGGCGCGCAGGGCCCGCTCCACGCGGTGCGTGCGGATCCGCGCCACGGGGGTCAGCTCCTCGCCGCGGGCGAGCGCGCGGACCTGGTCGGTCACCGCGCGCGGCGGGGTGCCGTTGCGGCCCTTCGCCGGGGCCTGCAGCTCGCTGCGCTCCCCGCCGGCCGGGCGCTTGAGGTGCCACCCGGCGTCGTTGCCGCCGCTGCGCCGGCGCAGCGTCACCCGGCCCCGGGCCAGGCGCAGGCTCTCGGTGTCGTAGTACACGGCATCGAGCCGCTGGTCATCGGGCTCGCCGACGGCGGCGACGCCCCCGATCCCGGT
The DNA here is from genome assembly GCF_040300025.1 of Dactylosporangium sp. NPDC000555. Lineage (NCBI taxonomy): Bacteria > Bacillati > Actinomycetota > Actinomycetes > Micromonosporales > Micromonosporaceae > Dactylosporangium > Dactylosporangium sp. NPDC000555. The sequence goes on from NZ_JBEPDB010000015.1 coordinate 89,940, forward strand.
CAGGTCGGGTAGCGCGAAGCCGTCCGGTAGCCGGTACTTGCGTTCCACCTCGAGCTTTCCGTCCATGATCCCTATTCTCGCAGCGAACTCGTCACCACGAGAAGATGAACGTGAGATAAACAAAAGGTGCACCACGACCTGTTGTCGCTGCTCGACGCGCATCTGGCCGAGCTCACCGCCCTCCGCCACGTCCTGTCCGCCCCCCGCCCCGTGCACCCCGGCGAGCGGTGGGCCGCGGCCGAGCGGACCGTCCACTCGGCCGAGCACTATGCGGAGGCGGCAAGCACCCTGCTGAGGCCGGCGCCGGTGTGAGGTCACGTCCGCTGCCCGGGCGCTGCCGGTCCGGCGCCCGTCTTGTGCCGGTCTGATCGGATGCGGTGCGACCGGGGTCACTCCGACCGGTTATCGGGCCGCTGCCCCCGGCGGCCGTAACCTGGGGGCGTGGAGGTCGTCAGGCAGCGGGTACGTTTCGCGATCCGGCTGCTGCGGGACTGGCGGCTCACGGTCGCGTGGGGCAAGTCGCTGCTGCGCTCCGGCGTGACCAGCTTCGTCGTCCTGGCCGTCACCTTCTGGCTGCTGCCCGGCGTGCACGCCAGCGGACCGGCGGCCCTCGTCGAGCTCACGATCCTGCTCGCGCTCATCGGCACGCTGATGCGCCTGGCGCTGCTCGGCATCGCGGTCGTCGTCGGGGGCGTGGGCGTGCTCGCCCTGGGCGTGGTCATCCAGGCCGTCGTGATGTTCGCCGCGCTGCGCCTGGGCGAGGGCGTCAGCGTCGACTCGTTCGCCGACGCCTGGGTCGCGAGCTGGCTCGCCGCCGCGCTCACCGCGCTGGTCAACTGGCTCGCCGACGCCGGCAGCGAGGACGTCTTCCTCGGCCAGGCGCTGCGGCAGATGGCGCGGCGGCACCGCGGCGTCCCCGCCACCGAGCCCGGCCTGCTCATCATCCAGATCGACGGCCTCTCCGCGCCCCTGCTGTCGTGGGCGGTCAAGGCCGGCAACCTGCCCAACCTCGGCAGGTGGCTGCGCACCGGCACGCACGCGATGGTGCCCTGGCACACCGGCATGCCGGCGACCACCCCGGCCAGCCAGGCCGGCATCATGCACGGCGACTTCGCGCAGATCCCGGCGTTCCGGTGGTACGAGAAGGACAGCGCACGGCTGGTCGTGACCAACCGCCCGCGCGACGCCGCCGACGTGGAGGCGCGCATCTCCACCGGCCGCGGCCTGCTCGCCGACGGCGGGGTGAGCATCAGCAACGTGTTCTCCGGAGACGCCACGCTCAGCCTGCTGACGTTCAGCAATGCGGCGCTGCCCGGCCGCTCCGCCCGCGGCTACCTCGCGTTCGTGGCCAGCCCCTACGGCTTCGCCCGCGCGATCGTGCTGTCGCTCGGCGAGATGCTCAAGGAGATCCAGCAGGCGCGCCGGCAGCGGTTCCGCGACGTGTACCCGAGGGTGCCGCGCACGGCCGCCTACGTGGCCCTGCGCGCGGTCACCAACGTCCTGCTGCGCGACCTCAACGTCTCGCTCATCGCCGAGCAGATGAGCCGTGGCGCGCCGGTCGTCTACTGCGACTTCGTCGACTACGACGAGGTCGCGCACCACGCCGGGCCGCTGCGCCCCGAGGCCCTGCAGACCCTCGAGGGGCTCGACCGGGTGCTGGGCACCCTGCACAAGCTGTCCCGGGTGGCCGGCCGCGACTACCGGATCGTCGTGCTCTCCGACCACGGGCAGAGCCAGGGCGCGACGTTCAGCCAGCGGCACGGCGTGACGCTCGAACGCCTCGTGGCCGACCTGGCCGGCAACGGCGGCGAGGCCTCGGCGGCGGCGACCGGCGGCCCCGACGACGAGGACTGGGGCCGCGCCAACACGCTGCTCGCCGGGGTCTCGAACCAAACCCGCTCATGCAGCCCGGTCGCGCGGTCCAAACTGAGCCCATGGCGCCCGGCCCCTCCGCTCCGCTCCGGACCGATGGCGCCCCGCCCCCAGGGCGAGGTGGTCACGATCGCCTCGGGGAACCTGGCCATGCTGTACCTCACCGACGTGCCCGGCCGCGCCGACCTGGCCACCGTCGAGGCGCTGCGCCCCGGCCTCGTCGACGGCCTGGCCAAGCACCCCGGCATCGGCCTGGTCGTCGTCGAGGGCCCGGACGGCCCGGTCGCCATCGGCCCGGCCGGCCGGCACGTGCTGCGCGACGGGCGCGTCGAGGGCGAGGACCCGCTGGTTCCCTACGGCCCGTCCGCCGCCGCCGACCTGCTCGCCCACCAGGCCATGGCGCACGTCGGGGACCTGGTGGTGCTCAGCCGGGTCGACCCCGGCACCGAGGAGGTCGCCGCGTTCGAGGAGCTCGTCGGCTCGCACGGCGGGATCGGCGGCTGGCAGACCGAGGCGGTGCTGGTCCACCCGGCCGACTGGTCGCTGCTGCCGGCCGAGCGCCGCGGCCCGGTCGCGATCCACCACCAGCTGGTCGCCTGGCTCGACGAACTGGGGCTGCGCGAGGGGTCTCCGCCGCTCGACGAGGACGCTCCCGTGTCCGGCAGAGTTCGAGGTGTTTAGATCATCTGACTCTCGTCCCTGCGCTCCAGGAGGACCCGGCCAGATGGCTGACGACGCGCTACGGCCCTGGAACTGGGAGGACCCGCAGGAGCTCGAGGGCACGATCGACCTGTTCACCGAGGATCTCGCCCGCGTCGGAAAGCTGTCGCCGGAGCTGAGCGCGGCGGTGCTGGACCGCTCGCACTTCGACCGGCTCGGCCTGACCGGCATCGAGTTCGCCGCGTTCAAGACCGCTCACCCGCAGGCCCTGGGCACCGACCTCGTCTCGCTGACCGCGGCGGACGGCACCCGCTCCGGGGCCGGGCAGGTCTACCACCGCTGGCTCTACGACTTCGAGGAGCTGCGCCACGCGCTGACGTCGGCCGGCTTCGCCGAGGACGCGATCGTCGTGCGGGCCTTCCGCGAGGGCGCCCGCCCCGACGTCGCCGACCTCGACCAGGTGCTGCGCAACGACGAGACCATCTACATCGAGGTCACGGCGTGACGTCGGCCCCGCTGCCGTTGCCGACGCCGGCCCGGCTCTGCCAGCGTCGCTCGACCCACCCGGCGATCTGACCGGCGGCGAGGACGATCACGATCGCGGCGACCACGCCCTGCCACGGCTGCGGGAACACGTTGCGGCTGAGCAGGCCGATCGCGGAGTACGTGCCGGCCCACAGCGCGCACGCGGCGACGTTGGAGACGATGAAGGTACGCCAGGACAGCCCCACGATCGCGGCCGTGAGCAGCACCGGGATCCGGCCGCCGGGCACCAGCCGGGACACCAGCAGGGCGGCCACCGGCCGCCGCCGCAGGCGCTCCCGCACGGCGCCGGCGAGCCGCCACGGCCGGCGTAGCAGCCCCAGCCGCCGGGTGAGGGCCTCACCCCCGGCGCGGCAGATGGCGAAGGTCACGGCGTCGCCGAGGTACGCTCCGAGCCCGCCAACGGCGACGACGACGGGCAGCACGAGTGGGTTGTAGTGCGCGGCCAGGACAGCGGTCCCGCTGACCGCCGCGCCGGTCGGCAGCACCGGCACCGTCGAGCCGATCGCCACCACCGCGAAGGTCACCGCGAGCGCGGCGAGCAGCCCCCCGAACGTGATCACGAAAGCGTCAGGCTCTCGCCGGGCGCGAGTACGCGCACGTCGGTCGACGGCGAGGTCGTGCGGGTGTGCGCGGCGAACTCGTCGCCGGGCCGCTCGAACCGGTCCGGCCGTACCCGCCGGCAGCCGACCGGCCACAGGGTGCCCCAGTGGATCGGCACCGCCGCCGCCGGCCCGACGAGCCGCATCGCCTCAGCGGCGCCGGCCGGGTCGAGGTGACCGGGCCCGAGCGTCCAGCCCCAGCCCCACACCGGTACCAGCGCCAGGTCGACCGGCCCGATCTCCTTCATCTCGTCGAACAGCCCGGTGTCGCCGCCGAACCACGCCGACCGCTCGCCGCCGAGCACATAGCCGAGCGCCACCGCGCGGATGCGCGACTTCGGCGTGCGCCCGCCGTCGTGCGCGGCCGGTACCGCCCGCACCGTCAGCGCGCCGACCGAGGTCTCCTGCCCGGCGCGCAGCTCGGTGAAGTCGCGCTCGCCGAGGCGGGCACGCAGGAAGGCGGCCGCCCCGCGGGGCACGATGAGCCGGGTGGCGCGCGGCAGCATCCGCAGTGACGGCAGGTCGCAGTGGTCGGAGTGCAGGTGCGACACGACGACCGCGTCCGGCGGGTGGGCCAGCAGCGGGCGCGGCCCGCGCCGCCGGTGCAGGTGCGCCAGCCGGTTGCGCAGCACCGGATCGGTCAGGATCGTGACCCCGCGCTCACGGATCGCCACGGTCGCATGGCCCCACCAGGTGACTTCCATGCAGCCATCTTCCCCTGCGGGCGGAGGTGCACGTCAGACGGCCGGCGAGCCCGGGTCGAGGGCGGCGGCGACGGTGAAGTCCTCCATCTGCCGCAGCAGCCGGCGCAGGTCCCCGATCGGCAGATAGGCGGTGTCCACCTCGGTGGTGATCTGGACCGTGCCGGGGACGTCGTCGACGTTGACCATCAGCTTCTCGTTGAAGAACGACATCGAGGTCTCCGAGACCAGCTCGGTGGCGGGCCGCGCGGCCGAGATCGCGGCCTCGTCCGGCACCTCGGCGAGCGGTCGGCCGCTGATCCGCCGGTCGTTGTAGAACACCGCCAGGTCGATCGGCTCGCCGCGCTCCTTGCCGATGCGGTCGAGGAGCGCCAGGCGGGTGCCGGGGTCGTAGTAGGCGTACTTCGACGCGCTCATCGACGCCTGGCGGGCCCGGGACACCGCCTCGGCCGCCGTGATGCCCCGCGCGTCGAGGACCACCAGGCCGTTCTGGGCGAGCGGGGAGACCACGTCGGCCAGCCCGGGGCGGAACCGGTTGCTCACGATGACCTGCGAGGCGAACGGGCCGCCGCCGACGACGCGGCCGAAGGCGACGCCGAACGCGGCCAGCAGCACCGGCGCGGCGTCGACCGACAACCGCTCGGCCAGCCGCTCGCTCGCCAGGTACATCGCGGGGGAGCGCCACACCACCTGGCGGAACCGCGCGCCCTCCGGCTCGGCGTACCCGGCGAAGCGCTGCGGCTCGATCGCGTGCAGCTGCGCCTCCCAGTACCGCATCGCGTTGTCGGTGTGCCGCCCGGCGGCGCGCTGCGCGGCGGCCAGCTCCAGCGGGCCCGTCGCCGGGTGCGGGCCGATCGTGTCGCGTTCGGCCAGCTCGCGGACCATCGTGGCCAGCCCGCTGCCGTCCGCGGCGATGTGGCAGACCATGACGACCACGTGCGTGACCGGGCCGCCCTCGCCGGCGCGGACCACGGCGATGCGGATCGGCCACTCGTGCGCGTAGTCGAAGTTGCGCGCCTTCCAGCCCGCGAACACCTCGGCGGCGAGCGCCCCGGCGGCGTCGGCGGACGCGGCGGTGTGCACCTCCAGGAAGGCCTCGCCCGAGCCGAGGACCTCCTGGGTCGTCGCCCCGTCGGGGGCGAAGCGCAGCAGGCTGCGCATCGCTGGGTACCGGCTCATGAAGAACCGCAGCTCACCGGCGAAGTCCTCGACGGTGCGCCCGTCAGGGACCGGCACGACGCCGCCCATGCTCATCGACGTGTTCACCTCGACCATGGCCCGCCAGACCTGCTGCTGACCCCAGGTCAGATCGCCGCGTCCGGCGCCGTCGCCGGTGAAGGGTACCCTGATGCGTTCCATGGGAGGTGATCGTGCCACGATCATCGACAAAGGCAAGAAAATGTATGGTTCGCCTTGGGCCCGGGGACCTACGGCAGTAGCGCGCCGACCTGTTTGACGTGCAGGCCCGCCTCACGGCCACCAGCACCGGCACCGCCCTGATCCCCGGCCTCGTGCTCGTGGGCCTGGGCGTGGCCGCGGACCTGCCGACCATGGCCTCGGCCTCCCTGGCCGCCGTCCCCCACGAGCGCAGCGGCATGGCCGGCGGCGCCATGAACACGTTCCGCCAACTCGGCTTCGCGCTCGGCGTGGCGGTCTTCGGCTCGATCTTCACCAACCGCCTCGCCTCCCACCACCCCACCACCCCGGCGTCCGCCCACGCCGCCGCCGCGGACGCGGTGAACCACGTGGTGACCGTGGCCGGCTGGATCGCCCTGGCCGGCGCCGCACTGGTCCTGCTGCTGGTCCGAACGGCCCGCCCCGCCTGGGAAACCCAACCGGCCACCACGACGAGGCCCGCACCCAGCCCCGCGGCGCACGGGGCCGTGTAGCCGGCGCGGGGTCGCCCGCTGGGCCCGAGAACCCAGCCAGGCGGCCCCGCTCCTACGCCTGCGAGCCGGGCGCGCGGCTCAGAGCCCGGCCAGGCGGGCCCGCTCCTCCGCCTCCTCATGGTCGAGCGAGTCGAGGCCGTCGAGCGCCGCCTTCTTGGCATTGAAGAGCCGGATCCACAGGCCCGCCGCCCAGGCCGCCTCCAGCTCATCGGGCCCGAACGTGCGGCCGGCCGCACGTTGGTAGCCGTCGAGGAAGGCCGCGCTCTGGTCGAGCGTCGCCGCGTGCGTCGCAACGCCCGCCGGCCACATCGCCGCCGCCACGCCGACGATGACCGCCTCGGGCTCGGCCACCGCGCTGTCCCAGTCGTGGACGGCGAGCGGCTCGTCCCCGCGCCACCAGATGTTGTGCGACTCGAAGTCGCAGTGCCCGACCACCGGCGTGCCCTCGAACCGCGCGAGCCGCCCTCGCACGGCCGTCGCCATCTCGTCGTGCCAGCTCGGTACCGCATGCAGGTCCGCGTCTCGATCGTCCGGCCACGGCCACACCGCCCCGTCGTCGTGGTGCCACCGGATCCACGGCGGCGACGGCCGCAGCGACGGTGTCTCCCGGACGTCCGGCGCCATCTGGATCAGCTTCGCCAGCAATGCCGCGAACGTCTCCGCGCCCGGCATCCGCTCCCCGCTCACCGTGCCGGCGTCTTCTGGCGCGGCGTCGGCGGCGGCTTGCGCCGTGCCCGTCGCTGCCCAGCCAGGCGCTCAGCCGCGAGTGGGGGATCATCGCAGCGGCAGCCAGGCGAGGACGTCGCGGATCTTGTCGTCCCAGAAGGCCCAGTCGTGCACTCCGGGGGAGAAGTCCGTCGTCAGCGGGATGCCGCGCTCGGCACAGGCGTCGCGGAACCGCACGTTCGACGAGTACAGGACGTCTTCGGTGCCGCAGGCGATATACAGCGGTGGCGGTTCGGAGACCTTGCCGAGCAGGTGCAACAGGTCGTTGTCGGTCCCCTCGACGGCCGGCGGGTCGCCGAAGATGCGCTGCCACATCCGCGGGTCCTCGGGCCTGTCCAGGGCGCGCACCCGGCCGGCGAGATCGAGCACGCCGGAGAGGCTGGCGGCAGCGCCGAACCTGTCGGGGTGGCGCAGCGCGAGCTTGATGGCGCCGTACCCACCCATGGAAAGGCCGGCCACGAACGTCTTCGCCGGGTCGTCGGAGAGCCGGAAGAAGCCGCGCGCCACGCGCGGCAGTTCCTCGGCCACGAACGTCCAGTACGGACGGCCCCACACCTCGTCGGTGTAGAAGCTGCGCTGCACCTGCGGCATGACCACGGCGAGGCCCAGTTCGGCCACGTATCGCTCGAGCGAGGTGCGGCGCGTCCAGATCGTGTCGTCGTCGCTGAGGCCGTGCAGGAGATAGAGGGTCGGGAACTCGCCGGTGCGACTGCTGCCGCCCATACCGATCTGCCCGGTCGTCGATTCCGGCAGCAGCACGGTCATCGACGTGCCGAACCCGAGTGTGTCGGAGAAGAAGTCGCAGCGGACAAGTGCCATGCTCATGCTCCCATCGTTCAACCCGGTCGGAACCATTCTCGGACAGGAGAGCGCTCATGCTCGCACACCGACGTGCAAACCTGGCCCTGGCCGCCCTGTCCATCGCGACGTTCACGTTCGTCACCACGGAGATCCTGCCCGTCGGGCTGCTCACCCTCATGGCCGACGACCTGCACCGGTCCAGATCACAGGTCGGCCTGTTGATGACGGGCTACGCCGCCGTGGTCATGCTCACGTCGGTGCCCCTCGCCCGGCTCACCCAGCGGGTCCCGCGCCGCCTCCTGCTCGGCGTGACGCTCGGCGTGTTCTCCGCCGCGACGCTGGTCACCGCGCTCGCCGCCGACTATGGCGTGCTGCTCGCCGTGCGGCTCGTCGTCGGACTCACCCAGGCGCTGTTCTGGTCCGTCGTCGCCTCCACCGCCACCGGCCTGTTCCCGCCGTCGCAGCGTGGACGCACCGTGGCGCGCATGTCCATGGGTGCCGCCCTCGCCCCGGTGCTGGGCGTGCCCATCGGCACGTGGCTGGGCCAGCAGGCCGGCTGGCGCTTCGCGTTCCTGGTCATGGCGGCGATCGGCGTCGTCACGTGCGCCGCCGTGGTGACCCTGCTGCCGGGTGGCAGCACCCCTCAGTCCGAGGCCGCCGCGCGCGGCAGCGCTCCCGACGCGCGGCGATATCTCATGCTTGTGCTCTGCACCGCGATCGGCGTGACCGGCATGGTGACCGCGCAGACGTATGTGACGCCCTATCTGCTGGACGTCACCGGCTTCGCGCCCGCGACGCTCGGCCCACTTCTGCTCGTGACCGGCACAGCCGGATTCTTCGGCACCGTCGTGGTTGGCCGATTTCTTGATCGGTACCCCTGGCACGCCCTCGTCATCCCGATGTCGCTCATCGTCGTGACCCTGCTGGCCCTGTACCTCCTCGGCACCCTGAGGCCCGCCGCGATCGCCGCCCTGGCCCTGAACGGCTTCGCGTTCAGCGCCATGGCCGCGGCCATCCAGAACCGCACACTGCAGGTCGCACCCGGCAGCACCGACCTCGCCTCGGCCGGCACGGGCTCCGCCTTCAATGTCGGCATCGCCACCGGCTCCTTGCTCGGCGGCCTCATCATCGACCGGGCGGGCGTCCAGGCGGTCCCCCTCGCGGGTGCCCTCATCACAGCGGCCGCCGTGGCCCTGCTGCTGGCCGAGCCCCGCCTGACCCGGGTCACTCACCGGGATGACGGCGACGAGGCCACACATCGTGGGCAGCCCGGCGAAGCGGTCAAGGTCATCGGCCGGACGGTGGCGCCTCCCGCCCGGTGCGCGGGGCGGCCGTGATCCGGGCGGCGAGCATCCTCAGCCGCCGGGGCTGGTGGCCGGCAGCGGGTCGTCGACGGCGACGCACTGCTGCCGGAAGGGGTGGTCGCGCCACAGGCATACGCGCAGCCGCACCGGGCGGCCGGCCAGGACGGTCGCGACCGCCGCGGTGGGCACGTCGTCGCGGGCATTCGCCGGGAAGGTGACGGCGCAGTCGTGCCAGGTGCCGCCGGTGCCGAAGCGCCAGCGCACGCTGGCTCCGCCGGATGCGGGGCGGTCGGCGGCGGAGCCGGCGGTGGCCCAGTAGTAGGTGCGGCCGCGCTGGTCGGCCCGCCATACGGACCCGTGCACCTCGTCGAAGTCGAGTGCCGGAGCCATCGGTACCGGCCGGCCGCCGCGCGGTGCGGTGCGGACGCCGTCGTCGGCCTGGCACGTGTTCGACGGGCCCGAGAGCGCGACCGGGACGGCGACGAGGGTGCCGGCGGCGGCGATCAGCGCCGCGACCGCGGCGGCCAGCCGTCGCCGGCGCCGCCGGCCGTGGCCTCGAGGGCGGGCGGTCGCATCGACGGGCGTGCGGCGGCCGGGGAGGCGCCGAGGTCCGCCGGAGGTCGTCGCCGGCCGCTGCGAAGCCGGCCGCTGCGAGGCTGCCGGTGGAGCTGACGCGGCTGGGGTTGAGGGGGCCGAGGGCACCGCGGGGGTCGTGGGCGATGCCGCGGCGGCGGGACCCGCCGGAACGGAAGGTACGGCGGCCCGGTCGGCGGCCTCCGCGAGGGCGATCAGCTCGGCTATCCGGGCGCTCGCCGAGCGCAGGCGGGCGGCCTCCCGCGCGGTGAGTTTGCGGCCCGCGACGATGGCGCAGGCCTGAGCCACGGCGACGACCAGCACCGGATCGGTGACGAGACCGCGGTGCCCGGCGAACAGCGCCGCCATCGTGGTGCGGTCCACGGTGACGCCCGGGGCCAGGCGGTGGGTACGAACGACCTCGGCCAGTTGGCCGCGAGTGCTCTTGGCGCGGCCTTTCGGCGGCGGACCGCCCCGTAGGCGTCTGCGGCCGGCGCGGGCGGCGGCCGCCGTCAGGACCGCGACGAGCGACTCGACGGCCTCGTCGACCGCCTGCCACCACGGCGTCACCGCATCCGCCAAACCATCCGCCCCAACAGCAGTAACGATCGGATGCCGGCAAGGCGACCCGACATCGGACGACCAGATTGTGGCGCAAACGTCCCTGCCGGATGACGACCGGGGCCGCCTTCGCGTGGAAGGCGGCCCCGCTCGCACTGCGGTCGGGTCAGCCGACGACCTTCCACGGGCCGTTGGGCTGGCCGGGGAGCTGGTTGCGGGTCCACCATTGGGCGACGTACTTCTTGCCCTGGTAGACGACGGTTTCGCCGGTGTTGAAGATGCGCGACGCGGTCCAGACGGCGGTGCCGTCAGCGGCGGTCACCACCTCCTGCCACGGGCCGTAGGGGTCACCCGGGGTCTGGTTCTGGGTCCACCAGAGTGCCTGCCACGTGGAGCCCTTGTAGGAGACCTTGTCGCCGGTGTTGTACGCCTTCGAGGCGCTCCAGGCCGGCACAGGCGGCGTCACCGGCGCGTTGAGCCCGACGACGACCGGGTTGTGGTCCGACGCGGAGAACGGCTCGCCGCCGTTGAACAGCAACGTGGCGTTGTAGTTGTAGCGGCTGTAGCCGTAGGCCACCGCCTCCTGGGCGTTGATCTGCCACACGTCGGCCCCGGTGACCAGCGCGCGGGCGGCCGCGTTGGCCAGCACGTGGTCGAGCGAGCCCTGCAGACCGTTGTAGCCGTACGTGTACTCCGACGGGGAGAGGGTGGAGCCCAGGTCGGTGTAGCCCTTGTCGTACAGCACCCGCATCGGGTCCTCGTGCGTGTAGGCGTTGAAGTCGCCGACCAGGAAGATCCGGTCAGTGCCCAGGCCCGCCGCCACCTGCGCGGCGAAGGCGGTCGTGTCCTGCGCCTGACGCACCCGGGTCGCGTTGAACGAGCCCTGGTTCACCGCCGGCGAGGACGTGTCCTCGGTGTCGCCGTCGTACAGCGGGGTCCCGCTGCCCTTCGACTTCCAGTGGTTGGCCACGACCAGGAACGCGTCGGCGTCGGTCGCGCCGGCCTTCTTGAAGCCCTGGGCCAGCGGCTGGCGGGCGATCGAGAACGGCTGGCCGGGGCCCGAGTCGCCGGTGAGCACCGTCGACGTCCCGGCGAGCGCGACCTCCGCCGGCTTGTAGATGAACGCGGTGCGGATCACGTCCTGCTGGGTGAGCGGCGGCAGCTTGTCGTCGGCCGGGGAGGGCACGTACGCCCACACGTTCGAGCTGGCGGCGGCGTTGAGCGCGTCGACGAGGCCGGCGAGTGCGGTGTCCCGCGGCTGGCCGAACTTCGCGGAGTTCTCGACCTCCTCCAGGGACACGACGCTGGCACCGAGCCGGTTGATGCCGGTGACGATCTTCGCCTGCTGCCGCTGGAAGTTGGCGTCGTTGGCGGCGCCGCGCGGGCCGGCGCTGTTGCCGGGGCCGCCGCAGGTCTTCACGGTGATGCGGTTGCCGGCCCGGTCGGTGTAGTAGGTGCAGGTGCCAAGGCCCTTGGCGACGTACGCCTCCCCGGTGGTCGGGAAGTAGTTCTGGACGTTGAACGTCGCCAGGCGGACGTTCCCGCCGACGGCGGCCGGCTGCTGGTTCACGGCCCGGGTGTCGCTGAAGGTCGCGACCGCGTGGCCGTCGTCGGTCACCTGCTGGGTCGGCTGGAGGTTCCATAGCGAGAACCGGTACTCGAGGATCAGCGGCTGGTGGAAGGTGACCTTCGAGCCGACGCGGACGGGGTTGTTCTGCGTGAGCCACGGCAGCGGCACGCCGGTGTACGTGCTGGTGCTGTAGTTCCAGCTCGCGCCGTCGTCCAGGGTCACCGTCCGGGCGGCGTTGTCGGCGACCACGGCCCGCGCCTCGGCGCTCCCGGGCGCCCCGGCGTCGGTGGGCTGACGCAGCGGGCCGTCACCGGCGGCGAGGGTGAAGGAGCCGTACCAGTTCGCGTTGTAGTTGTCCGCCACGGTGAAGTCGCCCTGGGGGGCGATCAGCTCGCCCTCGTGCGCCTCCTTCTGCGCGTCCGTCGCGAGGTGGGACCACGGGATCACGAGCGGCTTGACGGGGGGCAGCGCCGTGGCGAGCTTCGTGACCGTCGGGAAGGTGATCTCGGTCAGGCCCTGGTACTCCGCAACAGTTCCGGTGACCTGGACGCTCTCGCCGATGCTGACCTGACCGGCCGAGACCGCGCCGAACACGAAGATCGCGTCGGAGGCACCCGGCGTGGCGTCTTCGGCCTCGGTGCCGCCGGCGCCGCCGGTCTGCACGAAGAAGCCGTTGAACCCGCCGGTGGCGTAGACGGCGGTCACGACGCCTTCGGTCGTCACGGTCTTGTCGACGTACGGCGACGTGTCGGTGTTCGTGCCCTGGATCTCGGCGATCGGCAGGACCTTCGACTCGGAGGCGACGTTGAAGTCGAAGGACGCCGAGCCGCTCGCCCCGGTCGAGTCGGTCGCGGTGACCGTGACCGAGGAGATGCCGGCAGCGGTGGGGGTGCCCGAGACGACCCCGGCCGAGGAGATCGCCAGGCCCGCGGGCAGCCCGGCCGCCGTCCACGTGTACGGCGCGGTGCCGCCCGAGGCGCTGAGGGTCAGCGGCGCGATCGAGGCTCCGAGCGCCGCGTTCTGGGTGCCGGGGTTCGTCACCGTGACGGCCGCCGTGCCGCCGTCGGACGCCGCGTTCTGCGGCGTCGGGGTGGCGGTGCGGAAGTCGGCGGCGTTGTCGTCCGTGTCCGTGCCGGCGGCGTCACGCTGATAGCTCAGAACGACCGTGTTGCCGGTCGCGGCGGTTCCCTCCGGGGAGTTGCTGTTCCCCCAGCCGATCTTGTCGATGACGGTGGTGTCAGTGGGCAGCACGCCCGAGGTGCTCGCCGCGATGAACAGCGTGCCACCGCCCGCGCCCGGGTTGATGCTGCCGCCGGTGTTCAGGTCCGGTGCGGGCAGCGATGCGCCGCCGGTGCCGTTGCTCGGCAGCTGGATGAGGAAATGGCCGTGCGCGGCCACCGCCCCCGACAACGCGAACACCTGCGCGCCGGTCGGCACGACGGTGCTCGTGGGCGCGCGGTACTGCAGGGTGCTGCCGGTGAGCGAGACGGACTTCGACGTCGGGTTGTAGAGCTCGACGAACTTGTTGAGCAAGCTCGCGCCGGAGGAGCCGCCGTTGACGTACGCCTCACTGATGACCAGACCGATCCCGGCGGGAGCGGCGGACGCCGGGACGGCGAACAACGGGTAGGCCAGGCCGGCCGTGGATAAGGACAGGGCGACGGTTATCCGCCGGACGAGCGCACGGGGCATGGACCCGGACCTCCAGGTGTCGTGGTTCGGCCTCGATGACCAGCGGGCCGACCTACGGACGCTAGGCGTCCGACTTCGACCTGCCGGCGGACGAATGCTGAACAGCGTGTGACACGCTAAGGCACCTTCGCGGAACTGATCCCCTGCCATCGACCCGCGCGACGATTTGTCCGAGTTTCCGGGCGCGACCGGGCCGTTGACCTGAGCGAATTTTCACACCCGGCGGTGTCGTCCACAGTGGACATGAACGTCTCACCCGGGTGAAACGGCGGGTGAGATATCGACGAGTCGCCTTGCGGGTCGAAACACGCACAACCATGGTGGACGCCAGCGACCGTCAATGTAAAGCATCGAACGGAGACGAAGGAGAACCTCGGGTCTTGAGGACATACATGGGACAGCCGCCCCGCCGCGCAGTTCGTCGATTCGGCGTGGCACTCGCCGCCGTGGCGCTCGCGTTCGCGGCCGCACCGGCCGGATCCGCTCACGCGGACGAAGCGCCGCGGTTCACCGTATCGGCGGTCAGCGAGATCGCGATCGGCAGCGACGGCATCGGCAAGACCATCTTCTACGACGCCACCGCCGTCAACGCCGCGAACCCGCGGTTCACCATCGACGTTTCGCAGATCGCCGCGTTCGCCACCTTGACGCCGATCGACGACGACCTGTGCAAGTCGGCCGGTGGCAAGGTCACCTGTGCGCTACCCAGCGGCTCGTACGACAACTTCCTGGTGGCCTTCATCCTGGCGCCCACCGGCGGCGCCAAGGTCGGCGCGAAGGGCGCGCTCAGCCTCGTCGCGAAGGCCGGCAACACGGCCGAGGCGGCGACGGTCACCAAGGTCGCCGTCGCCGATGGTTTCGACCTCGTCGCCATCGACGGCAGCGACGGCGAGCAGCCCGCGAAGCCGGGCGACGACGTATGGATCACCGCGACGTACGTCAACGAGGGCAATCGGGACGCCGATGGCTCCGCGTTCACGTTCTGGTTCGACTCGGCCTTCGTCCCCGACGAGTACGACGGCTGCACGTACACGGACTGGAAGTCCGGTGTCGAGGTCACCTGCCCGCTCGGCGAGTCGCTCAAGCCGGGTGAGGGCGTCTCGTTCGTGACCGAGGGCGGGAGCGGTCAGACCCAGGGCTTCCACGCGAAGATCACCGCTGACGCGGCGCGTTACCACCGGGTGGACTTCATCGCCGACCCGTCCGCCGGCGGCCTGGAGCTCGCTCAGTCGCTGCGCTCCAAGGTCGGCTCGAAGAAGGCGACCGGCGGCCGGAAGTTCTCCGCCGCGGCCAAGAGCAGGCCGCAGACCCGGGGGCGGTCGGTCGAGCTCAACGGCTACGACAACCACGCCGACACCGAGTTCAGGGTCGCCAACACCATCGACATCGCCGGCATCGGCGCGACCGCGGCCGGCGGGGCCGGCGACGTGGTCAAGGTCAAGATCGGCGCCAAGAACGTCGGCAAGGGCACCGTCGACGCGCACTACGCCGGTGGCGATCCGTCATGGCGGTACTACCTCGTGGTGCCCGACGGCGCCGAGGTCGTCTCCGTGCCGGACGAGTGCGCCGGGCTGTGGCGGGAAGGCGACACCAACCACGCCGAACACGTTGCCGGCAAGCGGTTCTACGAATGCGTCAACCGGGACGAACTGTTCTCGCCGGGTAAGTCGGCCACCGTCGAGTTCGGCCTCAAGATCACGCAGGTGATCGCCGGCGCGACCGGCACCGTGTCGTTCCAGCATCCGCTGCTGCCGGAAGTCGTGTCGAAGGACGACAACCCGGCCAACGATCTCGCCGAGGTCGTCCTCAACCCGGCGGGCGTCGGCGGCGTCGGCGGCGGTTCCGGCGGTGGCGGCGCGCTGCCGCTGACCGGTGCCCAGACCGGCCTCGTCATCGTGGTGGGCGCGGCCCTGCTCGCTGGAGGCGCGATCCTGTTCGTCCTGACGCGTCGCCGGCCGGTGGTGCTCGTCACGCCGCGGGACGGCGGGGCGGAGTAGGCCGAGCCGTGTTGCCTCGGAGGGCGGCCCTTCGTCCTCCGAGGCTCCGCGGCGCGCCGGGACTCACCCCTTGCGCGGGTGCGCGCTGAAGAACTGCCAGATCGAGTCGGTGGCGTCCAACGCCTTCGACGGCGGGGGCAGCGCGAGCAGGCGCTCCGCCGCCGGCTGCGACGCACCTCCCGGCCACTGGTGTCCGGCGCCGGCGATGGTGATGAGTTCGACGTCGCGTCCGTCCGGGCAGTGGGCCGTCGACGTGGTGACCTCTCCCGTCGTACGCGTCTTCGGAGCGTCGCACCGCGCGACCTTCCGCCACGTGGCAATCTGGTCGGGCACGGATCCGGCATCGATCTTGACCGGAATCAGCCCCTTGCCGTCGTTGTTCATCTTCCCCGGCCGGCCGTCGTACGGAACGATGTCGTCGCCGGTGCCGTGGACATGGATCACGGAGATCGGGGCCGGCGACGGGCATTGCCCGAGCAGCTTCCCCGCCACCACCCCGATCGCGGCGAACATGGTGGTGTCGCAGGCCAACCGGTAGTCGAGCATCCCGCCGTTGGAGATCCCGGTGGCATAGATCCTGGCCGGATCGATCGGCAGGCCGTCGGAGACGGCGGCCACCATGGCGCGGATGAACGCCACGTCGTCGACGCCGCCGCTGACCGAAGGGCCGCAGCATTCGGCGCTCACGACCCAGGATCGGAAGAGCCCGTCCGGGTATGCGACCACGAAGCCCTTACGGTCCGCCTCGGCATTCCAGCCGTACGCCATCTCCGCCTGGCGGCCGTCGCCGAGGGCGCCGTGCAGCATCACCACCAGCGGTACCGGCTTCGACATGGACAGCTTGGCCGGCCGGTACAGACGGAACGTGCGTTTCTTGCCGTCGACGGTGATGTTGTGGTCGGTCGACCCCACGGCGACGGCCGGGTTCTTGGGTTTGGGCGAGGCCGCCGCGGACCTGGCCGAAGCGGTCGGCGTGGCCGTGTCCCGCCCCGGCGAACGTGCCGCGTCGCAGCCGATCAGCACGATTAGCACGCTCACGGCCGCCACCGCCCACGCGGCACGCCTGATGGACCCCTCACTTGTGATTCGCCGGTTCAAGATGCAACTCCTCGCTGGTGACCGCCGGCCGGTCGGCGCCCTGCACCGACCGGCCGGCGGGACGAGACTCCGCTCGCGGAACGCGTCAGTTCCCTGAGCGGAGGTTGTATGCCTTTGCCCGGATGTTGGCCGAGGTCCGGAGCCGGACCAGCTCCCAACCGCCCTCGGGGACCTTGTCGGTCTTGTCGGTGCGCAGGTTCATCGGGTTGGCCATGCCGAGGTAGATGCCCGATCCGTCGGCGACCATGGTGCGGATCCCGTAGTTGAGGTAGTTGCCGAGCCCGGTGGTGTCCACCGCCTTCGCCGGTCGCTGCGGGTCGGTGAACGCCCACAGGTCGCCGCCGTACGACTTGGGATCCGGGGTGCCGAACGCGGCCTGCACCCCGGGCCGGGCAGCCGCCGGCGAGTACCTGCTGATGTAGCCCCAGTCCATGGTGCCGACGTACAGCGCGCCCCCGGTCACCACCATCGACCAGGTGTAGTTGTTGTAGGCGTTGCCGAAGCCCGACGCGCCGAACTTGGGCTTGTACCCGGTCGAGGCGAGCCGCCAGGCGCCCGCGCCATCGCTGGCCTTCGGGTCGTACGCGGGCAGCTGCGACTCCCCGTACAGCAGGTCGACCGACGCGCGGTTCTTGTCGAGGTCGCCGGCGCGGAAGATGCTCGCCGTGCGCTGCGTGTTCTTCACCGCGAGCGCGCCCTGTTGCTGGTTCGCCGGCTTGTAGCGGCTCACGAACGCCTGCGTGGCCTTCAGCGGCACGTGCATCGTTCCCCAGTACAGGTATCCGCCGTAGGAGGCGAGCGCGCCGAGGCCGTACGTCCGGGCCACGAGCGGGTCCGGCTCGTAGCTGTTCACGCTCCACACCTGCTTCCAGGCGTTGGCGTCGGACTCGGTCAGGCCGGGTCGCCCGTCGGCCAGGCGCGGGCTGATCCACACGGCGGCCGAGTTCGCCTTCGTGTACCCGCCGGCGCTGGGCCAGGTGGTGACGGCGATCCGGCCCTGGTGCACGACGAGGTCCGCGACCTGCGCCGGCAGCTTGGCCACCACCGTGAACTTGAACGGGTTGGACTTGTCGCCGGAGAATCGCAGCACCGCGCCCCCGCCAATGCCGTCGGGCCCCAGACCGACGCCGGCGTACAGCACCCCGTCGGCCACGACGAAGTGCCGGATGTTGCCGTACTGGTTGATGCTGGTCGACCCGAGGTACCGGCCCGAGGCGCTGTCGAAGGCGAAGAGGTTGATGCCGAGCAGGCTGGGTCCGCCGAGCAGCACGACGCCGTTGTGCGAGCCGGCCGCGCGGATCCCGACGGTCGTGTTGATCCGCTGGCTGTCGGTGTTGGACGCCTTGTTGATATCGCCGGTCTTGTCGGTCAGCTGCTTCGACGACGTCTGGTAGAGGTACACCTTCGGCGGGCGCCAGTCACCCAACGGCGCGGCCAGGCCCTGGGTCTTCTTGCTCAGCTGGCTGGAGCCGTACTCGCACACGTAGTCGTCGTTCTGGACCGGCGCGGTCTGCCCGAGACTCGTGCCCAGCGTGAGGCACTGGACGTTGGCACCCGTGCCGAACCAGACCCGGTCGCCCGACTTGGTCATGCCCCACACGTAGGACTGGTTCACCTTCTGCTGCCCGCTCTTGCAGGGCGGCCCCGCTGGGTACGGCTGGTCGACGCCGGCGAAACACTCGTCCGGCGCGGCCTTCGCCAGCAGTTCCGGTCCCGAGCTCACCCTTGTCGTGTCGGCTCGGACGGCGGCGCCGGCGGCCGGGGTGGTGGCGAACACCGGTATGGCCGCCAGGATGGCGGCGGGTAGCAGAGATCGGGCGAAGAACCGGATCCTGTGCATGCTTGTCCTCTCTTCAGGTACAGGACCGTCGGCGGCAGGGCGCCGCGGACGGTTCGGGAAGGCCGGCTGACGAGACCAGGAACCCACTGACGGGCAGGGCTTCCGCAGGCTCGTATCGATGACGGCTTCGACGAAGAACGATGTGTCCGCACCCTGGGCCGAGCGGGCGGCGGAGCCTGCCACATACGCCCGCACAGGTTTCGAGTCCGGCTGGGACGGCCAGTGATCCGGACGGTCTGTGCCATGCGTGCAGGTCAGCCCAAGGCGTCTACCTCCAGGTTTGTATCAGACGGCCGTCGCACCCACGGGACGATCGGCGAAGAGAGTTCTGAATTTCCGGGGACGGACGCGACCACGGTGCTGTACGAATGATGAGTCGCGGCCATCGCGTGCTGGAAGGTGCCGCGGACGGGCCGGCTGCGGACGCCGGCGGGCGCGCACGCCATACGTGAGCATGTTTCTTCGGCCGGACGGCCGGAACTTCTTTGCCGGAACACCCAACTGCCTCGGCGCGCAGTGCTGCGTCGCCGGGCCAGTGTGCGCCTGTGCCATCCCATGCTTCCGGCACACCTGACCCACATCAACGGGAGCCTGATGAGTACTGCATTCGGCGGCAACGATCTGGTTGTCGCCATCAATCCGTGCGGCGCGGTGGAGCCTGGTCCTCGGATCGTGGCGGCCGCCGGTGCCGGTGGCGGGATCGGCGTGCTCGATCTGGCCGGGGGCGACCGCCGGACGATGCGGGCGCTGGAGAAGGCGGCGTCGTGGTCGGCGGGGCCGATCGGGGTGCGGGTGCCGGCGGGTTGCTCCGCCACGATGGCCGACGTGGAGCGCGCCGCGACAGACCGGGTGAGCCTGGTGGTACTGCCGGCGAACGGCGGGTGGCCGCTGCGTGAGGCGGTGCGGCGGTATCGGGTGCTCGTGGAGGTGACCAGCCGTGCGCAGGCGCGTGCGGCGGCCGCGGCCGGCGCGCACGGGTTGATCGCGCGGGGTTCCGAGGCGGGCGGCGTATGCGCCGAGCTGAGCACGTTCGTGTTGTTGCAGCAGCTGCTGGCCGATGAGGCGCTGACCCTGCCGGTGTGGGCGGCCGGGGGCATCGGGCCGCGCACGGCGGCCGCGTCCGTGGTCGGCGGGGCGGCCGGAGTGGTGCTGGACAGCCAGCTCGCGCTAATGCCGGAGTCGGACCTGCCGGACGACGTGCGGGCCGTGATCGGGCGGATGGACGGCTCGGAGACGGTGCTGCGCGACGACGTGCGCGGACTGCGCCGCGACGGCCGGCCGGACGGCACCGGCGAGCTGCTGCCCGTGGGCCAGGACGGCTGGATGGCGGCGGAGTTCCACAAGCGCTGGGGGAACACGACCCAGGCGATCCGCGGCATCCGCACGGCGATCGAGGCCGCGGCCGGCGACGCCGAGGCGGGCGAGACGCTGGCGCCCGGCGCACCGCTGGCGCGGGAGCTGGGCGTGCGCATCCCGGTGGCGCAGGGGCCGATGACGCGGGTCAGCGACCTGGCCGGCTTCGCGGAGGCGGTGGCCGATGACGGCGCGTTGCCGTTCATCGCGCTCGCGCTGGCCACCGGCGAACAGTCCCGGCGGATGCTGCGGGAGACCGCGCAGCGGCTGGGGGAGCGCCCGTGGGGGGTCGGCGTGCTCGGCTTCGCTCCGCAGGACGTGCGGGCGGCGCAGCTGGCGGCGGTGATGGAGGTCAGGCCGCGGGTTGTGATCATCGCGGGCGGCCGGCCCGCGCAGGCGAAGGCCCTCGAGGCGGACGGCATCAACGCGTTCCTGCACGTTCCGTCGCCGGGGCTGCTGCGGCAGTTCCTGCGGGCCGGGGCACGGCGGTTCGTGTTCGAGGGCGCCGAGTGCGGCGGGCACGTCGGTCCGCGTACGAGCTTCGCGTTGTGGGAGGCGCAGGCCCTGGCGTTGGAGGAGTACCTCGACGACGCACCGGCCGGGACCGCCGCGCAGGTGCAGGTGTTCTTCGCCGGCGGTGTCCACGATGCCCGCTCGGCGGCGATGGTGGCGGCGATGGCCGGGCCGCTGACGCGCCGGGGGGTGCGCGTGGGGGTGCTGATGGGCACCGCGTACCTGTTCACGCGGGAGGCGGTCGAGCGCGGGGCGATCCAGCCGCTGTTCCAGCGCGAGGCGATGGGGGCGACCGGCACGGCGTTGCTGGAGACGGCCCCGGGGCACGTGACGCGGTGCCTGCACACGCCGTACGTCGACGACTTCCACCGGATGCGGCAGGAGCTCGCCGCGGCGGGGGTGACCGGCCGGCAGGTGTGGGAGCAGCTGGAGATGCTCAACGTCGGCCGGCTCCGCATCGCCAGCAAGGGCAAGCGGCGCCAGGGCGACGCGCTGGTCGCCGTGGACGAGGCGGGCCAGCGCGCCGAGGGCATGTTCATGGCGGGCCAGGTCGCCGTGCTGCGCGACACCCAGACCACCGTGGCCGCCCTGCACGCCGATGTGACCACGGGGGCGCAGCGATTCCACGCCGTCCGGGTCGCCGCGCTCACGGCGACGCCCGGGCCGGACGCCGCGGCGGCCGAGCGGGAGTCCTCGACGCCCCTGGACATCGCCGTCGTCGGCATGTCGTGCGTCCTTCCGGGCTCACCGGACCTGGCCACCTTCTGGCAGACGATCCTCGACGGCCGCGACGCGATCACCGAGGTGCCCGCCCAGCGCTGGTCGGCGGACACCTACTACGCGCCCGAGGTGGAGCCGGGGCAGGCGGGCCGGATCAGCGTGTCGAAGTGGGGCGGCTTCATCGAGCCGGTGCCGTTCGACGCGATCGGCTACGGCATTCCGCCGGCGGCGCTGGCCAGTATCGACCCGGCCCAGCTGCTGGCGCTGGAGGCGGCGCGGCAGGCGCTGGCCGACGCCGGCTACCGCCACGACTCGCCGGGTGCCGACCATTCGCGCACCGGGGTCGTCTTCGGTGCCGAGGCGGGCAGCGACCTGAGCAACGGCAAGGTGCTCCGCACGACGCTGCCCGCCTATCTGGGTGAGGTCCCGGCGGAGCTGGCGGACCAGCTGCCCGCGGTCACGGAGGACTCGTTTCCCGGTGTACTGACGAACGTGATCGCCGGGCGGGTGGCCAACCGGCTGGATCTGGGCGGGCCCAACTTCGCCGTGGACGCCGCCTGCGCCTCCGCGCTGGCCGCGATGGACGCCGCCTGCAAGGAGCTGACCACCGGCGGCAGCGACCTGATGATCTGCGGTGCGGTGGACCTGCACAACGGCATACACGACTACCTCATGTTCAGCTCGGCGCACGCGCTGTCGCCGACCGGGCGATGTCGCTCCTTCGACTCCACCGGCGACGGGATCGCGTTGGGCGAGGGGGTCGCCTGTGTCGTGCTCAAGCGGCTCGCCGACGCGCGGCGCGACGGTGACCGCGTCTACGCGGTGATCAAGGGGCTGGGCGCGGCCAGCGACGGGCGGGCGCTGGGACTGACCGCGCCGCGTGCCGAGGGCCAGCGCCGGGCGCTGGACCGGGCGTACACGCAGAGCGGCGTCTCACCTCGTCAGGTGGGTCTGCTCGAGGCGCACGGCACCGGCACCGTGGTCGGTGACCGTACCGAGCTGCAGACGTTGACCCGGTTGTTCACCGAGGCCGGCGCGCGGCCGGGCGACTGCGCGCTCGGTTCCGTCAAGTCGCAGATCGGGCACACCAAGTGCGCCGCCGGTCTCGCCGGGGTGATCAAGGCAGCGATGGCGCTGTACACCGGGGTGCGGCCGCCGACGGCCAACCTGACCCGCCCGAATCCGGTCTGGGACGCGGGAACCAGCCCGTTCGCCTTCTACACCGAGGCCCGCCCGTGGGCGGTACCGGCGCAGCGGCGCATCGCCGGGGTGAGCGCGTTCGGTTTCGGCGGCACCAACTTCCACGTGGTGCTCGCCGCGCACCCGCACACGCCCGAGCCGCGCCACGCCCGTGACGAATGGCCGGCCGAGTTGTTCTGTTTCCGCGGCCGGGATCGGGCGGCCGCGCACCAGGCGGCGGGCAGGCTCGCCGGCCTGCTGGACACCGCCGACCGATACGGCCGGCCGTGGCGACTGCGCGACCTGGCCGCCACCGCCGACGCGCAGGCCGACCCGCGCTCCGGCCCCGTCCAGGTCGCCATCGTCGCCCGCGACGCCGGCGAGCTCGCCCAGTTGCTGCGCCGCGCGCTCGCCGGCGAGCACGACCCGGGCCGGGGGCTGATCCAGCCCCCACCGGGCACGGCCACGGGCAAGGTGGCGTTCCTGTTTCCGGGCCAGGGCAGCCAACGACCCGGGGCCCTGGCCGAGCTGTTCGTCAGCTTTCCCGAGCTGCGCGAGTACCTCGAACTCGGGCAGGAGTCGGCGGACCTGCTGTTCCCGCCGGCCGCGTTCGACGCGGCCACCGAGCGCGAGCAGCAGCAGCGGCTCCTCGACACCCGGGTGGCCCAGCCCGTGCTCGGCATCGGCGGGCTCGCCGTCGGCCACCTGCTGCGCCGGCTCGACATCCGTCCCGACCTCGCCGCGGGACACAGCTACGGCGAGCTCGTCGCGCTGTGCGTGGCCGGCGCCTACGAACCCGCCACGCTGCTGCGGCTCAGCCGGCGCCGCGCCGAGGCGATCCTCGACGCCGCCGGCGACGATCCGGGCACCATGGCCGCGGTCAGCGCCACCGCCGAGCGGATCGTCCAGGTCCTGGACGACGCCGGCCTCGCCGGCCGGGTCGTTCTGGCCAACCAGAACTCGCCCACCCAGCAGGTGATCTCCGGCCCGACACCGGCGGTGCAGTCGGCGGTCACCGCGTTGAAGGCCGCCGGCCTGACGACACACCGGCTCAACGTCGCCTGCGCCTTCCACAGCCCGCTCGTCGCCGGCGCCGTGGAGCGCTTCGCGCGGGTGCTCGCCGCCGAACCGGTCGCCGCGCCGGACGTCGCGGTCTGGTCCAACCGCACCGCCGCCGCCTACCCCGCGAACGCCGATGCGGTGCGGCACGAGCTCGCCGCCCAGGTCGGCGCGCCGGTGCGCTTCGCCGAGCAGATCGAGGCCATGTACGCGGCCGGTGCCCGAACGTTCGTCGAGACGGGCCCCGGGCAGGTACTCACTCGCCTCGTCCAGGCCATCCTCGGCGATCGGCCACATCTCGCGGTCGCCTGCGACCGTGGCGCCGGCGAAGGGCTCCGCGACCTGCTCACCGCGGTGGCGCAGCTGGCCTGCGCCGGCGCGCCGGTGCGCACGAGCTGGCTGTTCCACGGCCGCGACACCGCCGAGGCCACCCCGGCCGGGCCGGACAACCGTCCCTATTGGACAGTGGACGGCCAGCTCGTCCGCGACCGCGACGGCAACAGCATCCCCGGTGGGTTGACGCCCTCACGACGCATCAAGGAGTTGTCCATGACCGCAACCATCGAACCCTTCGCCGACGGCCGCGACGACCGGGTCGCGCGACAGGGCCAGGACGAGATGCTCGCCGAGTTCCTGCGAACGAACCGCGAGCTGATCGCCTCGCAGCGCGATGTCATGCTCGCCTACCTCGGCCACGACAGAGCCGGCGGATCCGCGCTCTCGCCGGTCCCGCCGGCGCCGGCATCCGTCAGCCCGCCGATACCGATCTCGCCGAGGCCGGTCTCGCCGGCGCCGGCACCTGCCGGCCCGCCCCGGCCGATCGCCGCGGAGCCGGTCTCGCCGGCGCCGATGCCGGCCCCGGCGCCGGTGTTCACGCCGTCCCCCAACGGGAGGTCGGCCGCCGCGCCGGGCACGACGACGCTGGTGGCGCAGGCGCCCGAGCACGACTTCCAGGGCGTGGTGCTGACGGTGCTCAGCGAGCGGACGGGCTACCCGGTCGACCTGATCGACCTGGATCTCGACGTGGAGGCCGATCTGAGCATCGACTCCATCAAGCGGGCGGAGGTGGCCGGGGAGGTGGCGGCCCGGCTCGGGTTGTCGGCCGACGGCGAGGAGTCGGAGCTGGAGGAGCTGGTCAAGGCCCGGTCCGTGCGTGCGATGGTCGGCTGGCTGACCGCCCGGGTGAGCGACGCGCTGACGTCGCCGGGGGTGAACGGCGCCGTTGTCCCGGCGCCGCCGGGCGGCGTGCCGCTGCCCCGAGCCGGCCGGGCGGCACCGCCGGCACCCGCCGTGCCGGCCGCACCGGACTATCAGGCCCCGGACTTCCAGGGTGCGGTGCTGGCGGTGCTCAGCGAGCGGACGGGCTACCCGGTCGACCTGATCGACCTGGATCTGGACCTGGAGGCCGATCTGAGCATCGACTCCATCAAGCGGGCGGAGGTGGCCGGGGAGGTGGCGGCCCGGCTCGGGTTGTCGGCCGACGGCGAGGAGTCGGAGCTGGAGGAGCTGGTCAAGGCCCGGTCCGTGCGCGCCATGGTCGGCTGGCTCACGACCCAGGTGGACGCCGCCGCGGCGGAAGCGGCGCCGGCGTCGGTGATTCCCGTGCAGGGCGGCACCGCGCCGGCCGCGGCGAAACCCGGCGCGTCGGAGCCCGTCCCCGCGTGGACCGCGAGCGTCGGCGCGGCACCGAGCGGCGGTGACTCGCGGCCGGGCGTCGCGCCGGAGCGCATGCTTCCGGCCCTGGTTCCCGTCACCGACCCGCCGACCCCGCCGGCGCCGGCGCTCGCGGGCACCACGCTGGTCGTCACCGGGGCCGGCCCGGCGGCCGCGCGCGTGGTCGAGCTGCTGGGCCGGCACGGGGCGACCGTGCGCACGGGCACGCTCACCGAGCCGGGCACCGTCGAGGGGGCGGACGGGCTGGTCCTGCTCGACGGGCTGGCCGGCGGACGCACGCCGCTGCTGCCCGGCGCGTTCGGGCCGATCAAGCAGGTGCTGGCGGGCGGGCCGCGCTGGGTGCTGGCCGTCGCCGACGCGAACGCCGGTGCCGTCGCGGACGGGCTCCGCGGCCTGTTCCGCACCATCGCCCGGGAGTATCCGTCGAGCATCGCGCGGGTGGCCGTCGTGGACGCCGCGCAACCCGCGGAGCGGCTCGCCCAGCAGATCGTCGACGAACTGCTCGCCGGGGACGACGCGGCGGTGGTGGACCGCAGCGATGGTGCGCGCCGCGCCTACGAGCTGGTCCCGGCGAGCCTCGGGCCGCTCGCGGCCGGTGGCGCCGGCCCGGCCGGAGACGGCGTGGCCGAGGCCCGGGCGGCCGGACTGGACCGCGACTCCGTGGTGGTGCTGGTGGGCGGCGCGCGGGGCATCACCTCCTGGTTCGCCCGCGCGCTCGCCTCGGCCGCCGGGTGTCGCATCGAGCTGATCGGCCGCACCCCGCTGCCGGAGGGTCCGCCGGATCCGGTGCTGGCGGCGGCCACGGACGAGGTTTCGCTGCGGGCGGCGCTCGCGCGCCAGGGTGCCGGCTCGCCGGCCGAGATCGCCCGCCGGGCCCAGGCGATCCTGGCCGGCCGGGAGGTCGACGCCACCGTGCGGGAGCTCGGTGCGCTGGGGGCCCAGGTGCGCTATCACAGCCTCGACGTGCGCGACGCGCAGGCGACCGGCCGGCTCATCGCGGCCATCCACGGCGAGTACGGCCGCATCGACGGGCTGGTGTACGCCGCCGGCGTGATCGAGGACAAGCTGATCGCCGACAAGGACCCGCAGTCGTTCACCCGGGTCTTCGACACCAAGGTCGCGGGCGCCCGGGCGGTGCTGGACGCGCTGGACGGCCTGCACCGAGCGCCGAGGTTCGTGGTGTTCTTCGGCAGCGTCGCGGCGACGCACGGCAACCGCGGTCAGGCCGACTACGCGGCGGCCAACGACGCCCTGGAGGCGATCGGCGCCCGCTGGGCGGCCCGCTCCGGCAACCGCTGCCTGACCGTCCACTGGGGACCGTGGGCGCCGGTCGAGGGCCACAGCGGCATGGTCAGCGCGGAGCTGGGCCGGGAGTACGCCCGGCGCGGCATCGCGCTCATCGACCCCGAGGAGGGCGCGCTGAGCCTGCTGGGCGAGTTGGCCTGGGGCGATCCGGCGGTCACCTCCGTCGTCTACACCGCGTCGGGCTGGTGACCGCGTTGCGGGGCGATCAGACGGCCATCGTGGGGATGGCGGCGCTGCTGCCCGGCGCGGGCGACCTGGACGGCTATTGGCGCAACCTGGTCGAGGGGGCCGACGCGATCAGCGAGATGCCGTCGAACCGCGTGGATCCGCGGTTCTACGACCCGGCGCAGGCGCACCGCCCGGACCGGCTGTACTGCCGGCGGGGCGGGTTCGTCGACGGCCTGGCCACCTTCGATCCGGTGCGGTTCGGCATCATGCCGTCGTCGATCTCCGACATCGAACCGGATCAGCTCATCACCTTGCGGGTCGCCGCGGCCGCCATCGACGACGCCGGTGGCGTGGACCGGCTGCCCGCCGGCGACCGGGTCGGCGTGATCCTCGGCCGGGGCGGCTTCCTCAGCCCGGGCCAGGTCCGGTACTACCAGCGGATCCGGATGTCCAACCAGGTGATCCAGGTGCTCGGCGAGCTGATCCCGGACCTGCCGGAGAGCCGGCTCGAGGCGATACGGGAGCGGTTCGTCGAGCGGCTCGGCGAGCATCATCCGGAGGGCGCGATCGGGGTGGTACCGAATCTGGCCGCCTCCCGGGTCGCCAACCGGCTCGATCTGCGCGGCCCCGCGTACACGGTGGACGCCGCCTGCGCCTCGTCGCTGGTCGCGGTGGACCAGGCGATCGCCGAGCTGAGCAGGGGCCGGCTCGACGTGGTGCTCGCCGGGGGAGTCCATCACGTGCACGACGTCGGCTTCTGGGCGGTCTTCAACCAGCTCGGCGCGC
The DNA here is from genome assembly GCF_040300025.1 of Dactylosporangium sp. NPDC000555. NCBI lineage: Bacteria > Bacillati > Actinomycetota > Actinomycetes > Micromonosporales > Micromonosporaceae > Dactylosporangium > Dactylosporangium sp. NPDC000555. Next base: position 117,126 of record NZ_JBEPDB010000015.1, read on the forward strand.
TGTCCCGGCGGGGTGAGATCCGGCCGTTCGACCGCGCGGCGGACGGGCTGCTGATCGGCGAGGGCACCGGCATCGTCGTACTCAAGCGGATGGCCGACGCGCTGCGCGACGGCGATCGGATATACGCGGTGATCCGAGGCAGCGGGGTGTCCAGCGACGGGCGCGCCTCGAGCATGGTCAACCCGGCCGCCGCCGGGCAGGCGCTGGCGATCCGGAGGGCCTGGGCGGCCGCCGGCCTCGACCCGGCCGCGCCGGACGCGCTGGGCATGCTGGAGGCACACGGTACCGCCACGCCGACCGGCGATGCCGCCGAACTGGACACCCTCGCCGAGGTGTTCGGCCCGCACGCCGGGGGCCCGAGGCCGGTGATCGGCTCGGTCAAGTCGATGATCGGGCACGCCATGCCCGCGGCCGGCATCGCCGGGCTGATCAAGGCGGCCCTGGCCGTGTACCGCGGCGTACTGCTGCCCACCCTGCACTGCGACGACCCGCGCCCGGAGCTGGCGCGGACCCGGTTCGCCCCGATCGTCTCGGCCCGGCCGTGGGAGAGCGACGGGCCGCGCCGCGCCGGCGTCAACGCGTTCGGTTTCGGCGGCATCAACGCCCACGTGATCCTGGAGGAGACGCCGGACGCGCTGGCGGCCCGCCGCGGCGGCACGGGCGCGACCGGGCCGGCGACGCCGCCCGCGGTCGGCGTCGAGGAGCCCGACGAGGTGCTGTGGCTGGCCGCGCCCGACCCGGCCGCGCTGGCCCGCCTGCTCGACGCGGACGACAACACCCTGCGCACCCTCGGCGCCGCCAGGGCCCGGCAGGCCGGTCCGACCGGCGACGCCCACGTTCAGGCCGGGGACGAGCGCTGCCGGATCGGCATCGTCAACCCCGACGCCAAGCGCCTCGGTACCGCCCGCCTCGCCGTCGCCAGGGGGCAGTCCTGGCGCGGCGCCCGCGACATCTGGTTCAGCCCGGCCCCGCTGCTCGCCGGCGAGGATCCCGGCCGGATCGCCTTCGTGTTCCCCGGCATCGAGGCGGAGTTCAGCCCGCGCACCGCGGACGTCGCGGCGCACCTCGACCTGCCCGACCGGCAGTGGTCCGCCGCCGACCTGGGCCGGCACGGCGCCGGGCTGATCGAGCTGGGCAAGCTGCTCACCGACGCCCTGAGCCGCGTCGGGATCACCCCGGACGCCCTTGCCGGGTACAGCCTCGGCGAGTGGACCGCGGCGGTCACCGGCGGGCAGCTGTGCGCATTCTCCGTCGACGAGGTCGTCGCCGAGCTCAACTCGGCGTCGGTCGAGGTGCCCGGCCACGCGTTCGCCGTCGTCGGCTGCGCCGCCCAGCGGATCGCCCCCTGGCTCGCGCGTTACCCGGGGGTGGTCCTGTCCCACGACAACGCGCCCGAGCAGTGCATCGTCAACGGGCCAGAGAGCGACATCGACCGGCTCGTCGAGGCACTGCGCAGCAAGGGCCTCGTCTGCCAGAAGCTGCCGTTCCGCTCCGCCTTCCACACCCCGCTGTTCGCGTCCGGGCTGGAGTCGATCGGCGCCGCCCTGCACCGCTGGGAGGTCCACGCCCCGCGGGTACCGGTCTGGTCGACCACCCTCAAGGCGCCGTTCCCCGCAGATCCGGCCCGCATCCGGGAGATCTCCGTGCGGCACATGCTCGAACCGGTCTGGTTCCGCGAGACCGTCCAGGCCATGTACGACGCCGGGTTCCGGGTGTTCCTGCAGGCCGGCGTCGGGCAGCTCGCCTCGGTCATCGACGACAACCTGCGCGAGCGCGACCACCTCGCCATGCCGGTGAACGTCTCCCACCGCAGCGGCCTGCACCAGCTGCGCCGCGTCGCCACCGCGCTGTGGGTCGAGGGTGCCGCGCCGGACCTGCGCGTCCTCGACACGACCGGCACGGGCCGCGCGCGAGCCGGTGCCCCCGCCGCCGAGCGGTCCGCCCGCCGGGGGCCGATCGTGCGGCTCGAACTCGGCGTACCGCTGGTGCACCTCGGTGACGGCGCCGGCGATCTGCTCGGCACGCCCGCGCACGCCGCCAAGCCGGCGATCGCCCGGGCCGCCGCGGCGAGCGGTGGATCGGACACGACCGGTGGTGTGAGCACGGTCGCCGTGGCGACGCATGCCACCGTGCCGGCGCCGCGATCGCCGGCCCTGGCCGCCCTGCACAAGCTTGCCGGGCGATCCAGCGCCGCCGCGGAGCTCGCCTCGCTGCTGGGTGGCGCGACCGACGACGTGCACACCGGCGGCGCGGAGTCCGGCGGCGGCACGGGGCCGACCCCGCCGTCGCCGCCCGCGGATGCCCACCGCACGGTCCTGCGGGTCGCCCTTGACACGATGCCGTATCTGCGCGACCACTGTTTCTTCGCCCAGCCCGACGACTGGCCCCATCCGGAAGACCGATGGCCCGTGGTGCCCGCCACCACCGTCATGCAGCACATGATGGACGCCGCCCAGCAGGCAGCCCCCGGCTCGCGAGTGGTCGCCGTGCGCGACGCGCGTTTCAACCGCTGGTGCGTCGCCGCGCCGCCGCAGGACGTCGAGATCACCGTGAAGCCCGCGGGGCCCGGCCGGCTCTCGGTGGCCTTTGGCGGCTACGCCCGCTCCACGATCGAGGTTGCGCCCGACTATCCGGCCGAGCGTCCGCAGGTGTGGCGGCACGACCCGGCGACGGAGCGGCCCGCGCAGATCAGTGCCGAGCGGATGTACGCCGAGCGGTTCGTCTTCCACGGACCCCTGTTCCGGGGCGTGACCGAGGTCCACGCCGTCGGCGACAGGCACGTCCGCGGCGTCCTGACCGCCGGGTCCCCGCCCGGTGCGCTGCTCGACAACGCGTCCCAGCTCATGGGCAACTGGCTCTTCACGACGCAGCCGTACGGGGCGCTGCCGGTGGGGATCGGCCACGCACGGTTCTTCGGACCGTCACCGGCCCCGGGCACGGCGGTCGACTGCGTCGTACGGGTGCGCTCGCTCGAGGCCGCGCAACTCGTCTTCGAATCGCAGCTCGCCGTCGACGGCCGGGTATGGGCGCAGCTCGAGGGGTGCGTCCACCGGCGGTTCTTCAGCCACCCCGTCATCCGGCCCGCCGAGCGGATCCCGCAGCGCCACGCGATGTCGCTGCGGCAGCCGGAAGGGTGGACCGTGGCGTTCGACCGCTGGCCCGACCTGGTCTCGCGCGGACTGGCCGCCCGCGGCATCCTCGGCGCCGCCGGCGTTGCCGAGTACGAGCGGCGGCCGGCCAAGGCGCGCAAGCAGTGGCTGCTGGGCCGGATCGCGGTCAACGACGCCGTGCGCTTCCAGCTGTGGGACGACGGCCACACCGACGTCTACCCGATCGAGCTGACGGTCGGCAACGACCCGAACGGGCGGCCCCGGGTCCGCCCGCGCTCCGGTCGCGGCTACCGAGAGTGTGACGTCTCACTCGCCCACGTCGCCGAGGTCGCCGTCGCGATCGCCAAGCCGCGCACGCTCGGCGCGCCGGCCGACGCTCCCGGCGTGGGCATCGACGTCGCCGAGATCACCGACCATCCGGACAGCACGATCGCGTTCGCGCTGTCCGGCTCCGAACGGCGGCTGCTCGACTCGAAGGTGGCCGCCGGCGAGGACCGGTGCCTGTGGTTCGCCCGCTTCTGGGCCGCGAAGGAGGCCGCCGCCAAGGCGGAGGGCAGCGGCCTGGCCGGCGACCCCCGGCGGTTCGAACTGGTGGCCGCGACCCCGGACGCGCTGACCGTGCAGGTCGCCGGCCGTGTCTACGTGGTCGCCCATCGAGAAATCGCCAACCCTGAGGGCCTGCCCCCACGGCGCTACGTCGTCGGCTGGACCTGGGGACCGGAGCCCGTCCATCCAACCGGCCGCCCGTAGCGGCACGCCACAACGAGAAGGGACATCACATGCCCGCTGACCAAGCCGCGATCCTCGCCGAGGTCGCCGAGATGCTGCACGCGATCCGCGACCATGCCGGAGTCGACGGCGAGATCACGATGTCGACCAGGTTCGAGGAAGACCTGGAGATGGAGAGCATCGACGTGGTCTCCCTCGCCGGCCGCCTGCAGGTCCGCTACGGCGACACGGTCAACTTCGCCCAGTTCATCGCCGGCCTCGACCTGGACTCGGTACGCCATCTGAGGGTCGGCCAGCTCGTCGAGTACATCGCCGCCGCGCTCGACGAGGTGGGTACGCCGGCATGAGCGAGGTGCTGGCCAACGGCCTGTCCATCCACGTGGAGCAGCTCGCCCCGCCCGAACGCGTGTCCGGCGCGCACAGCATCGCCCCGACCGCCGTGCTGATCCACGGTCTGGCCCTGGACACGTTGGCCAGCTGGTACCTCACCCTGGCCACCCCGCTCGCCGCGGCCGGCCTCAACGTGGTCATGTACGACCTGCGCGGGCACGGACACACCGAACGCCCCCCGGAGGGCTACACGCTGGACGACTTCGTCGACGACCTGGAGGCGCTGCTGGCCGCGCTCGACATCACCGGCCCGGTCCTCCTGCTCGGCAACTCGTTCGGCGGCACGATCGCGTTCGGCTACGCGGCGCGCCACCCCGAGCGGGTCGCCGCCATCGCCACCGTCGAGTCCGTGCCGCCAACCGCGACGTGGCTCGAGCGGATACCCGGGTGGCTCGACAAGACCGCCGCGTACCTGCCGGGCGGCCGCGCGCTCGCCGAGGTCAACGCCGGACGGGTGGAGCGCGTCGGCCGCCTGGCAAGGGCCGCTCGCGACGTGCTCGCCTCCACGAGCCTCAGACGCGACGTGCCGGCCAGCCGGCTGCCGGCCGAGGAGCGCCTCGCCGCGATCGGGTGTCCGGTCCTGTGCGTGTACGGGGGCGAGTCGCGCGTGGGCGCGCTGGCCCCCGAGGTGCGCCGGCTGCTGCCGCACGCGCGGATCGCCACCGTGCCCGGCCAGCGGCACACCGTCCTGGTCGATCGGCCGGACTCCGTCCGCGACATCGTCATGCCGTGGCTGCACCAGGCCTGCGGCCTCCGCTCCCACGATCACCAACTGGCATACACCGATCAATAGGACTTGCGATGGGCTCAGGAATCCATGACCACGCCATCATCATCAGCACCGGCCGGTGCGGATCGACGCTGTTGTCCGACCTGATCGCCGAGCAGCCCGAGACCCTCTCGGTCCAGGAGTTCTTCGGGTGGGTGGCACCGCGGGCCGCCGGCCGGGAGGTGCTGACCGGCGCGGCGTACTGGTCGACGTTGCGCAAGCCCAGCGCGCACCTCGCCACCCTCTTTCGGGTCGGGCTCATGCCGCCCGAGGTGCGTTATCCGGTGGACGGCCGCTTCGCCGGCGACCTCGCCGAACTGCCACAGATCCTCGCGATCACGCTACCGAAGATCTCCGCCGATCCCGACGGCCTGTACGACAGGCTCGCCGAGCTCGTGCCCGGGTTTCCGGCCCAGCCGCTGGCACGGCACCACCGGATGCTCCTCGATCTGCTCACCTCGCTCACCGGCCGGCGGCGGTGGGTCGAGCGCTCCGGCGGCTCCAGCAACATCGCCCCATACCTGCTGAAGAGCTTCCCCGACGCGAAGATCCTCTATCTGAAGCGCGACTGGTCGGACACCGCGCGATCGATGAGCCGGCACTCCTGCTTCCAGCTCATGCAGTTGTGCGTGGAGTCCGTCGGCCGGTACGGGCTCGACCCGTTCAGGGTCGCCGCCGGCCAGCGGGTGCCCGAAGAGGTGGCGCGCTACCTGCCCGGCCGGCTCACCGCCGAGATGCTTCGCGAGCGCGGCAACGACGTCCGGCGCTACCGGGGGCTGTGCGCGTTCCTCGCCAGTCAGGCCGAGCAGGCCATCGCCGACGCGCGGCCGCGGGAGCTGCTGACCATGGCGTACGAGGACCTCGTGGACGACCCGCTGAAGCACCTCGGGCTGGTGGGCGATTTCCTGGGCTTCGAGGACTGGGAGTCCTGGGCGCACCGCGTCGCCGGATCGGTGCGGGCGCCCCGGCGGGAGCGCGAGACGCCGGCCGTCGCCGTGGCGCGTCCGACCGGTGCGCTGTGACGGTGTGCCGCGCCGGCACGATGACAGGAGGAGAACTTGACCGACTTCACAGACACGACGGATCTGGACTTCGCGGGCCGGGTCGCGCTGGTCACGGGGGCCGGCTCGGGCATCGGCGAGGCATGCGCGTCGCTGCTGGCCGGCCGGGGTGCCGGCGTCCTGGTCGCCGACCTCGACCTCGACGCGGCGACCCGGGTCGCCGAGGCCATCGGCAAGTCGGCGCGGCCCTATCGGGTGGACGTGTCCGACCCGCGGGCGTGTGAGGCGATGGTCGCCGAAGCGGTGGAGTCCTTCGGCCGTCTCGACGTGGCCGTGAACAACGCCGGCATCGGCGGGCCGCGGGCGCTCACCGGCGAATATCCGCTCGACGGCTGGGACCGCGTGATCGCGGTCAACCTCAGCGGGGTGTTCCACTCGATGCGGGCGGAGATCCCGGCCATGCTGAACAACGGCCGCGGTTCCATCGTCAACATGGCCTCGATCATGGGATCGGTCGGCTTCGCGCGGTCGGTGGCCTACGTGTCGGCGAAGCACGGCGTCGTCGGCATGACCAAGAGCGCCGCCCTGGAGTACGCCAGGCAGGGAATCCGGGTCAACAGCGTCGGACCGGGCTTCATCCAGACGCCGCTGCTGGCCGAGGAGGGCGCCGCCGGCGTCGCCTTCCTGCATCCCACCTGCCGGCTGGGCCGCCCCGAGGAGGTCGCCGAGCTGGTTGCCTTCCTCGCCTCCGACCGCGCGTCCAACACCACCGGTTCGTACTTCGCCACCGACGGCGGCTTCACGGCACAGTAGGAGGCGAGCGTGCCGGCGAATGACCCAGACCTGGTCGTGTCCGATCGGCCGTCGGCGAAGGCGGCGCTGGTGCGGGCGATGCTGCCGCGGGCGGCGCCGGGGCGTGCGGGCACGGTCCCGCAACGGCGGGCCGCCTACGAGAGGGCGGCCGAGGCGTTCGCGGCGGCGCCGGCCGAAGCGGAGACGTCGCCGATCGGGGCGGCGTCAGGGACCTGGATCCGTCCCCCCGCCGCGGGCCGGCCCGTCCTGCTCTATCTGCACGGCGGCTTCTACTGCATCGGTTCGGCCCGGACACACCTGCACCTCGCGGGCCTGCTGGCGGACCTCGCCGGGGCCGCCTGCCTGGTCCTGGACTACCGCAGGGGCCCCGAGCACCCGTTCCCCGCCGCCCTCGACGACGCCCTCGCCGCGATGGAGACGATCCGTGCCGTGGCGCCGCTCAGCCCGGTCGTCATCGCCGGGGACTCGGCGGGCGGGGGCCTGGCCGTATCGGTGGCGACGCGCCTGCGCGACGACGGGGCCCGCGCGCCCGACCTGCTCGTCCTGCTCTCGCCCTGGACCGACCTCACCTGCTCCTTCCGTAGCCACCGGGAGCTGGCGGCGGTGGACCCGGTGCTGGCCACCGAGGATCTCCTGGCGATGGCCGCGCGGTACGCCGGCGACGCCGATCCTCGGCGGCCGGAACTCTCGCCCGTCTTCGGCGACCTCGCCGGCCTGCCGCCGGTGCTCGTCCAGGTCGGCGGCCAGGAGGTGCTGCTCGACGACGCACTGATGCTCGTCGAGGGCATCCGGGCCGCCGGCGGGCGCGCCATCGTGCACCACTGGCCGCACATGTTCCACGTCTGGCAGTGGTACCACCCCGTCCTGCCGGAGGGGGTCCGGGCGCTGCACGACGCCGGCCGGGTCATCCGGGCCGTCACGGCCGTTCCCAGTCCGGCTACGGCAGGTGCAGATACTCCGCCGGGTCGAAACGACGGGTGCGCCGCCAGTACTCCTGCGCCGGGAACGGCCAGTTCTGCGCCGAACGGCCCGCCCGGTTGATGAACCAGCCGCCGGTCTTCGAGAAGCCCCAGGCGCGCTCCGCGCTGGCCGAGTCGAGCTCCACGGTGAAGGCGTCGCAGACCTCGCGGCGCACCTCGACCGCCCGGTGCGGCGCGCCGAGCAGGTGCCGGACCGCGTCGAGCAGGTAGGTGACGCCGCACTCGGACATGTAGATGATGCTGCCGCCGTGCCCGGCGAGGTTGGTGTTCGGCCCGTAGAGGCAGAACAGGTTGGGGAAGCCGGGCACGGTCAGGCCGAGGTACGCGCGGGCGTCGCCGTTCCAGGACCGGTGCAGGTCGACGCCGCCGCGGCCGGTGACCGTCATCGGGGCGAGGAACTCCGACGCGGCGAAGCCGGTGCCGTAGACGATCACGTCGGCGGGATGCCCGGCGCCGTCCGCGGTTCGGATCCCCGCCGGCGTGATCCGCTCGATCCGCTCGCTCACCAGCCGGACGTTGTCGCGCTTGAGCGTGGCGATCCAGCTGCCGTTGTCGCGCAGGACCCGCTTGGCGCCGACGGGGTAGGCGGGTATCACGAACGGCTCCAGGTCGGGGCGCCCGGCGAGCTGGCCCCGCAGGTAGCCGGTCAGCGTCGCGCGCAGGGTGTCGTTGACCGCCGAGATCGCCCGCTCCGTCGGCGGGTGGCCCCGGTCGACGACCCAGCCCTCGAGGATGCGGTGCAGCCCCGGTGCCAGCAGCCAGAAGCGCTGCCAGGCGGCGTAGTACGGCAGGTGCTCGTGCAGCCAGCGCAGCCCGCCGGCGATCGGCTGGTGGTAGTTCGGGGTGGGGCGCAGCCAGGGCGGCGTGCGCTGGAAGATGCGCAGCTCGCCCGCCGTCTTCGCGATCTCCGGGACGAACTGGACGGCACTCGCGCCGGTGCCGACCACGGCGACCCGCCGCCCGGCGAGATCGACCGAGTGGTCCCAGCGCGCGGAGTGGAACGCCGGACCGGCGAACTCGTCGCGGCCCGGGATGTCGGGCACGTGCGGCCGGTTGAGCTGCCCGACGGCGCTGACCAGCACGGTGCTGGTGACCGTGCGTTCGCCGTCGGGCGTGTCCAGCGTCAGCCGCCATCGGCCCGCCGCCTCGTCCCATGCGGCGGCGCGCACCCCGGTGTCGAAGCGGATGTGTTCGTACAGCCCGTGCTGCTTGGCGAAGTCCGCGAAGTACTGCCGCAGCCCCTCCTGGGTGCCGAAGTGCTGCGGCCAGTCCGTGCGCTGCGCGAACGAGTAGCTGTACAGGTGGCTGGCCACGTCGACCCGGCATCCCGGGTACGTGTTCTCGAGCCACGTGCCGCCGACCTCGCCGTTCTTCTCGTAGACGACGACCGGCACGCCGGCCTGCTTCAGCCGGTACGCGGCGAGCAGGCCGCTCATGCCGGCACCGATGACGGCCACCTCGACGTCCCGCGCGTCCGGCAGGTCGTCGCGGTTCCAGCCGGGTGCCTTGGCATCCGCGCCGGGCGGCACGATCTCCTCGGCCAGCAGGGGTACCAGGTCCGCGGTGTCCATGCCCAGCGCCCAGCTGGTGATCCGGTGCAGCGTCCGCGCGTCCAGCGGCGGCACCGATGCCCCCTCGCGCAACCGCGCCAGCACGCCGGCCGCGAGCGACCGGGCCTCTTCCCGTTGCCCAGCGGTCAGCCCGCCCTGCGGCAGGAACAGCCAGCCGTCGCAGCGCAGGTCGTCGCGCAGGATCGAGCTGTCGCCGGTCAGGTGCGCCACCGTCATCAGCAGGGCGGGCAGCTCGGCATCGCGAAGATGGCGGCGCAGTTGCGCGTCATCGACATTGATCGTCATGGCAGCTCCGGTCGAGATCGACTCGGTCGCCCGTGCAGAGCGAGCGGAGGACGCGGCCTTGGGGCCTGTATAGAAGTGGATCGCCGGGCTGCGGCAGGTCGCCGTCGGCGCGCGAACCGGGCCGCTACGCAGTCATTCGGCAGCGTTGATGGCCAAGCGCTCGCGACCTCGGTGTGCGCCGAGCGTAACACGCTGATCGCGCCGGCTGCGGGCAAAGCCCGGCACTACGCGCTCGATTGGTACGACGGAAGTGTCGTCGATTGGAACTTCCGAGGGCCGGCCGCCGCGGCCTGGGCACCCCGGACATCCACATCGGACAGTCGGCCTTCTTCGGCCCGGTGGTGACCCCGGTCCCGCGCGGCGACGCTGCCGGCGAGCTCTTCGACGGCATGCTGCTGATGGTGCGGACCCCGGGCTTCTACGAGCTCAAGCGCGGCAACCGCAGGTCCCCGACCGTCGACTGATCGCGCCGCGGTCAGGGCGGCGACACGAAGCTCGTGAACGTGGTGCGCTTGCGCAGCTCGAAGCCGATCGACTCGTACAGGCGGATCGCGTTCGTGTTGGCGGCCGAGGTGTGCAGGAACGCCCGCTCGCCCCGCGCGCGGATGACCGCCGCCACCGCGCGGACCAGGCGGGTCGCCAGACCCCGGCCGCGGAACGCCGGGTCCGTGCACACCGCGCTGATCTCGGTCCAGCCCGGCGGGTGCAGGCGCTCGCCCGCCATCGCGATGAGCGCGCCCTCGTGGCGCAGGCCGAGGTAGGTGCCGAGCTCGATGGTGCGCGGCAGGAACGGGCCGGGCCGGGTGCGCGCCACCAGGTCGAGCATCTCGGGCACGTCGGCGGCGGTGAGGACGACCGCGTCCGGGTCCGGGGCGGCCTCCAGGGCGACGTCGACGAGCTGGACGCCGCCGAGCTGGCGCAGCATGGTCCAGCCCGGCGGGGGTGGCGGGAGGTCGCCGGTGAGCGCCGCCTCCGCGCCCGGGCCGGTCAGCTTGGCCAGGTCGGGCCAGGCCTCCGGGCCGGCGTCGGGGGCCAGGGCGTGGAACGGCGACACGTCGGTGGGGAACCGGGCCGCCTTGCCGATGACCTCGGCGAAGCGGCGATGCGGGCCGTGCAGCGCGGCCCACACCGGGGCGTCGAGGACGTCGCTGTCAGGCGTTGGGTCGGGCCCAGGGCGGGAGGTGCTCATGAGCATCATCTCTATCAGGCGCGACCGCGGGCGCCGGCACCGGAGAGATCCAGCGACGGCAGGGCCGCCAGCAACTGCCTGGTGTACTCGTGCGACGGGTCGCTGAACACTGTCTCCACCGGCCCCTCCTCGACGACCCGCCCGTCCTTCATGACGAGCACCCGGTCCGCCAGATGGTGCACAACGCCCAGGTCGTGGGAGATGAACAGCAGCGCGGTGCCGTCCGCGGCCTGCAGCTCGGCGAGCAGGTCGAGCACCTGCGCCTGGATCGACACGTCCAGCGCGGACACGGGCTCGTCGCAGACCAGCACGTCCGGGCGCGGCCCGACGGCCCGGGCGATCGCGACCCGCTGCCGCTGCCCGCCCGACAGCGCGCGTGGCCGCCGCCGCAGGTACTCCGCGCCGAGCCCGACCCGCTCGAGGAGCTCGACCACGCGGTCCCGGCGGGCCCGGCCGCGCTCCAGGAGCGGTTCGCCGACGATCTCCTCCACGGTGTACCGAGGGTCGAACGAGCTCAGCGGGTCCTGCGAGACGACCTGCAGCCGCCGGCGGCGGGGACGGCGGCGCCGCTCCGGGATTCCGCTCCAGTCCTCGCCGCCGAGCCGGACCCGGCCCGCCGACGGCTCCAGCAGCCCCAGCGCGATGCGGGCGAGGGTCGTCTTGCCCGACCCGGACTCGCCGACGATCCCGAGCGTCTCGCCGCGGCGCAGCGCGAAGCTGACGTCGTCGACGGCGTGCCTCGCGCCGAAGCGCCGGTGCACGCCGGAGGCGGACAGCACCTCCTCGCCGGGCTCGGGCCGCGGCGGCAGCGGTTCCCGGCCGGGGGAGGACAGCCGGCGCCCGCGGGAGGCGGCGTCCGGCACGGCCGCGAGGAGCAACTGGGTGTACTCGTGCTCCGGCGCGGAGAGCACCCGTTCGGTCGGCCCCTGCTCGACGACGATCCCCTCGCGCATGACCACGACCCGGTCGGCGATGCCGGCGACGACGGCCAGGTCGTGGCTGACGAGCAGCAGCGCCCGCCCCTCGGCCCGGCGCCGGGCGAGCAGCCGCAGCAACTGGGCCTGCACGGTCACGTCGAGGGCGGTGGTCGGCTCGTCGGCGATGAGCAGCGGCGGGTCGGCGGCGATCGCCGAGGCGATGAGCGCGCGCTGGCGCAGGCCGCCGGACAGTTCGTGCGGATAGGCGCCGGCCCGATCCGCCGGCACGGTCACCGACTCCAGCAGCGCCCCGATCCGGGCCGGGCGCTCGGCGGCGGTGCCGACCCGGTGCGTGCGCAGGGCCTCGCCGATCTCCCGGCCGACGGTGTTGAGCGGGTCGAGCGAGACGAGCGCGTCCTGCAGCACGAGTGCGGCGAGGCGTCCGCGCAGCCGCCGCCAGTCCCGGTCGGTGTAGCCGGTCGTGTCCCGGCCGGCGACGGTCAGGCCGGCGTGGCGTACCGTCGCGGTGTCCCCGGCCAGGCCGACGAGGGAACGCGCGGTCACACTCTTGCCCGAGCCGGACTCGCCGACGATGGCGACGCACTCGCCGGGCGCGATGGTGAAGCTCACGCCGCGCACGGCGTGCACCGGGCCGGGGAAGGTGACGTGCAGGTCAGTCACCGAGACCAGCGGTTCTGTCGCGGACATTCAGCGCCTGCCTTCGAAGCGTGCCTGCAGCCGGCGGCCGACGGCGGTGAGTGAGACGACGGTGATGGTCAGCGCGAGGCCGGGCAAGATCGCCGACCACCAGGCGACCCGCAGGTAGTTGCGGCTCTCCGAGAGCATCGCGCCCCACTCCGGCGACGGCGGCTGGGGGCCCATGCCGAGGAAGCTCAGCGAGGCCGCGTTGACGATCGCGACGCCGAGGCCGATGGTGGCCAGGATCGGCAGCGGGCCGAGCACGTTGGGCACGATGTGCCGCCAGGCGAGGCGGGCGCGGGACAGCCCGAACGTCGTGGCCTGCTCGACGTAGCCGGCCCGGCGCACCAGCAGTGTCTGGGCGCGCACGATGCGCCCGTAGCGCGGCGCGAACGCGAGCGCGATGGCCAGGATCAGGCTGGGCGTGCCGGGCTGGGTGAAGGCGATGAACAGCAGCGCCAGCAGTACCTCCGGGAAGGCCGACAGCACGTCGAGCGCCCGGCTCAGCAGCTCGTCCACGACCCGTGGGGAGAGCCCCGCGATCAGCCCGACGAGGCCGCCGGCGACGACCGACAGCACGGTGGCGGCGAGGCCAATGCTCAGCGAGTACCGGGCGCCGTAGACGACCCGGGTGAACACGTCGCGACCGAGCTGGTCGGTGCCGAACCAGTGTTCGGCGCTCGGCGCCCGCAGCGCGGACATCGGGTCGGCGGCGAGCGGGTCGGTGCCGGTCAGCAGCGCCGGCGCGACCACCGCGACGGCGACGAGCACGAGGAACGCGACCGGCGCGACGAGGGACGGCAGCCGCCATCCGGCGCGAACGCCCACCGTGGTGGGTACGGGCAGCGAGATATCCACGGTGGTCAGCCCTTCCGCAGCCGCGGGTCGATCAGGAGGTACGCCAGGTCGGCGATCGTGCTGAGCAGCACGTAGATCGCGGAGGCGAGCATCACCACGGCCAGCACGACCGGGATGTCCTTGGTGCCGACCGCTTCGGTGGCGACATGGCCGAGGCCGGGCCGGCCGAACACCTGCTCGACCACGACCGCGGCGCTGAGCATGAAGCCGATCAGCGTGCCGCCGAGCGTGACCGCGGGCAGCAGCGCGTGGCGCAGCGCGTGTCGCCACAGCAGGGCGGACCGCTTCAGGCCACGGGCCCGGGCGGTCAGCGCGAACGGCTCCTCCAGGGCCCGCTCGAGCCCCTCCCGGATCACCTGGCTCAGCAGCGCGCCGAGCGGCAGGGCCAGCGACAGCGCGGGCAGCACCAGCGCCGAGGCGTCGCGGTCGCCGGAGACCGGGAACCAGCCGAGCCGGAACGAGAAGAGGCTGAGCAGCAGGATGCCGATGAGGAAGGTCGGCGCCGAGATGAGCGACAGCTCCAGGACCGAGACCAGGCCGCGGATCCAGCGCGCCCGGCCGGTGGTGAGCAGCGCCAGCCCGACCGCGATGACGACGATGAACGCGCTGGCCAGCAGGGTCAGCTTCACCGTCGGCCAGATCTGCCCGCCGATGATGTCGGCCACCGGGCGCTGCAGCACGTAGGAGCGGCCGAGGTCGCCGTGCAGCAGCCGGCCGAGGTAGGCCACGTACTGCACCACGGCCGGGCGGTCCAGACCGAGGTCGGCGGCGATTTGTGCCCGGATGACCGGGGTGTCCGGACCGTCGCCGACGAGCGTGTCGATGGTGGAGCCGGGCGCCAGATGCAGCGCGAGGTAGGCCGCGGTGGCGGCGGCCCAGAGGACCGCCGCCGCGCTGGCCAATCTCCGCAGGATCGGCTTGAGCATCGCTATGCGCCGATCCAGACGTTGTACGCGCTGGCCGGCACCCCGGCGGTCGGCTCGAAGCCGAGCCCGCCGACCTTCTTCTGCGCCGCGATCTGGTCGGCCGGCGCGTACAGCGGCAGCAGCGTCGCGTTGTCGGTGACCGTCAGCTGCTGCAGCTTCAGGTAGATCTCCTTGCGCTTGGCCGTGTCCGCGGTCGCGCTGGCCTGGGCGACGAGCTGGTCGACCTCCGGGGAGTTGTACCCGTGCCGGTTGATCGGGGCGCCCTTGGGCAGGATCAGGCTCAGCGCGGCACCGGCGTCGGTGTCGGCGCGGGAGTTCTCGAACACCTCGAACTCGTTCTTGGCCAGCGCGTCGGTCGCGGTGCCAGGGTCGACGATCTTGACCTGCAGGTCGATGCCGGCGGACTGCTTCACCGCGGCCTGCACGGCCTGGGCCAGGATGTCGCGCTTGTCGCGCACGTACGGCGCGGAGAGCACGATGCGCACGCTGAGCCGCTTGCCGTCGCGGGTGCGGAAGCCGTCGGCGTCCTTGGCGGACCAGCCGGCCTGGTCGAGCAGCGAGTTGGCCTGCGCGGGGTTGTTGCCGTAGGTCTTCTCCAGCGAGGCGTCGTAGAACGGCCCGGACGGGCTGAGGATGCTCCACGCCCGCGTGGCGGTGCCGCGGTAGACGCCCTGCAGCAGCGCGTCGACGTCGACGGCGTCGCGGAAGGCCTTGCGCACCCGGATGTCGTCGAACGGCGCCTTCGTCTGGTTGAAGTAGTAGATGTACCCGGTGCCGCTGTTCAGCGACCGGCTGAACGCGAGGTTGGGGTCGGCCTTGACCAGCTCCTGCTCGGTGGCCGGCACGCCCTCGACCACGTCCACCTGGCCGGAGGTCAGCGCCCCGACGCGGACCGAGGACTCCTTGAGGAACCGGTACGTGATCTCGTCGAGGTACGCGGGGCCCTGGTGTCCGGCGTTGGCCGGCGCCCACTTGTAGTTCGGGTTGCGCTTGTAGTGCACCTCCTGGCCCTTGCTGTAACGGTCCAGGATGAACGGCCCGGTGCCGACCACGTCCGGCCCGCCGGCCTTGAGGTCGGGGCTCTTGAGCGACTTCGGCGAGACCTGCGCGCCCTGCGGGGCGGCGAAGAAGTCGAGGATGAGCACGTCGGGCTGCTTGAGGTGCACGTCGATCGTGGTGGCGTCCACGACCGTGGCGTCCTTGTAGTTCCTCAGCTGGGAGGCCAGCACCGATGGGGCGTACCCGGGCACCTGCAGCTGGTCGAGGTTGGCCTTCACCACGGCGGCGTCGAACTTCTCGCCGTCGTGGAAGGTCACGTCGTCGCGGAGCTTGAAGGTGTAGGTCAGGCCGTCGGCGGAGACGCTGTAGGACTTGGCCAGCCAGGGTACGAAGCCGCCCTTGTCGTCATGCGTGAGCAGCCCCTCGAAGCTGTTCCACACCAGCAGCCGGGCCTTGGCCTGCGAGTACTGGTGCGGGTTGAAGGTGACCGGCTCGGTCTCGATGCCCCAGGTGAGCTTGCCGCCCTGGACCGGAGCGCCGGCCCCGGCGTCGGGATCGGCGGCCGCGCTCTGGCAGCCGGCGAGGAGTAAGCCGGCCGCGGCGAGGCCGGCAAGAAATCTGCGCATGGAGAAGCCCCAATGAAGGAGGAATTGGAAGATACGCCGGCATCGAAGCGACCGGCGTCTCCGCCAGTGCAACAGCGGGCCCGCACAAGTGTCAACGAACCGAGGTTTGAGTCACGAACCCCTGGCACAATTCATAGCTTGCACGTAGGATTAGTCGGCTTCATCGCGGAGCACGGAGGATTCGCATGACCGAACGACTGCACCTGACCGTGGCGCTGGACGATGCGCGGCCACCTCGGGCTCGCCCATGACTGACCCCGTCTTCCACTGGTTCCTGCCCACCGGCGGCGACGACCGGGCCGTGGGCGCGGGCAGCCACGGCGGCGTCATCGGCGCGCGGGACGTCACCGCGTCGCCGCACTCGGCCACGCACCGGGAGCCGACCCTGGAGTACCTCGCCGACATCGCCCGCGCCGCCGACCGGCTCGGCTACGCCGGGGTGCTGACCCCCACCGGCGCGCACTGCGAGGACGCCTGGCTCACCACGGCCGCGCTCATCGCACAGACGCGGCGCCTGAAGTTCCTCGTCGCGTTCCGGCCCGGGCTCATCACCCCGGTGCTCGCCGCGCAGATGGCCGCCACGTTCCAGCGGCTGTCCGCCGGCCGGCTGTTGCTCAACGTCGTCATCGGCTCCAGCGCGGACGAGCAGCGCGGCTACGGCGACCTCCTCGACCACGACGCCCGCTACGAGCGGGCCGGCGAGTTCCTCGACGTGGTCCGCGCCGCGTGGCGCGGCGAGCGCTTCGACCATGCCGGGCCGCACTACACGGTCGAGGGCGGCCTGCTGCGCGAGCCGCCGCAGACCATCCCGGCCGTGTACCTCGGCGGCTCCTCGCCGGCCGCGGTGCGCCTCGCCGCCCGGCACGCCGACGTCTACCTCACCTGGGGTGAACCGGTCGAGCAGGTGGCCGAGAAGATCGCCAAGGTGCGCGTCGAGGCCGATGCCCACGGCCGGTCGCTCCGCTTCGGCATCCGGCTGCACGTCATCACCCGTGACACGGCCGACCGCGCCTGGGACGACGCCGAGCGGCTCATCGCGGGCCTGGACGAGGAGACGGTACGGCAGCGCCAGCAGAGCCTGCGGGCGCTCGAGTCCGAGGGCCAGCGGCGCATGCTCGACCTGCACGGCGGCTCCCGCGACCGCCTCGTCGTCGCGCCCAACCTGTGGGCCGGCATCGGCCTCGTGCGCGGCGGCGCCGGCACGGCTCTCGTGGGCAGCCACGCCGAGGTGGCCGCGCGCATCGAGGAGTACCGCGAGGCCGGCATCTCCGAGTTCATTCTGTCCGGTTATCCGCATCTGGAAGAGGCACACGCCTTCGCCGAAGGCGTCCTGGGGAGGCCGTCATGACCGCAGTTCCACTGTCCATTCTGGACCTCGCGCCGGTCCCGTCCGGCAGCGATGCCGGCAGCGCGCTGCGCAACAGCATCGACCTCGCCCGGCGCGCGGAGTCGTTCGGCTACAACCGGTACTGGGTCGCCGAGCACCACTTCACCGACGGCGTGGCCAGCGCCGCCCCGGCCGTGCTCATCGGCCTCATCGCCGCGGCCACGGACCGGATTCGGGTCGGCTCCGGCGCCGTGCAGGTCGGCCACCAGACCGCGCTGTCCATCGTGGAGAGCTTCGGCCTGCTCGACGCCGTGTTCCCGGGCCGGCTGGACCTCGGCCTCGGCCGCTCGGGCCAGCGCCGCACGGAGGCGCTGGCGGCCATCGGAGGCGCTGCCAAGCCCCGCCAGGCCCCGCGCACCGAGTCCCGCGTCGTCGACGGCCTGCTGATCCCGCCCCCGTTCGACTTCACCTCGATCGTCGCGTCCCCGCGCTGGTCACTGCAGGCCGACCTGCAGCAGCAGCCGGGCGCGCAGTCCCCGGACTTCGCCGAGGTCGTCGACGACATCCGCGCGCTGACCGCCGGCACCTACGCCCGCGACGGCATCGACGTGCACGTCACCCCCGGCGAGGGTGCGAAGACGGAGCTGTGGATCCTGGGCAGCAGCGCCGGGCAGAGCGCGCAGGTGGCGGGGGAGCGGGGCCTGCCGTTCGCCGCCAACTACCACGTCTCCCCGGCCACCGTCCTGGAGGCGGTGGGCCACTACCGCTCGGCATTCCGCCCGTCGGAGGTCCTCGACCGCCCGTATGTCCTCGTCTCCGCCGACGTCGTCGTCGCCCCGACGACGAGCGAGGCGCGGGAGCTCGCCACCCCGTACGGGCACTGGGTGCACAGCATCCGCTCGGGCCGCGGCGCGATCCCGTTCCCGACCCCGGCCGAGGCGCGGGCCACGCCGCTCACCGCGCAGCAGCAGGCTCTGGTCCAGGATCGCCTGGACACGCAGTTCGTCGGCACCCCGGCGGAGGTGGCGGAGCACCTGTCGATCCTGCGCGCCGCGACCGACGCCGACGAGTTGCTGGTCACGACCATCACCCACGACCACGCGGACCGGGTCCGCTCCTTCGAACTGCTGGCGCGGCACTGGTTCGTCTGACCGGCACCCGACTACTCGCCGCCCCGGCGCGCCGCTTGCCGCGTCGCGCCGGGCGGCGCCGCTCGCCGGTGATCAGGAGTTGCGCACCTGGCCGGCGCACGCCGACGCCACGCCGGCCCACTCGCTGCCCAGCACCGAGGTCGAGGCGGACTCCAGCGGCGTGTTCTTGCGCACCACCTCGCCGAAGAAGTCCAGCATCTTCGGCTCGCCGAACTTCTTCGACAGACAGGTCACGGCGATCAGCGCGATGCCGTACCGCCCGTCGATCTCCTCGCTCGAGGCCGTCGCCGGCGGCGGGCCGAGCGTGATCGAGCCGTTCCAGCCCTTCTTCACGAACCGGCGCACGTCCGGCAGCCGGCCGCGCAGCGCCGCGCCGTCGCGGTCGGAGATGTAGTCGGCGATGCCCTCGACGAGCCACCAGTCGTCGGCGGTGCCGTAGTCCTCGCCCACCGTCACCACGTGGCCGAACTCGTGCGTCAGCAGGATCTGCAGCCACTGCTGGGTGGCGTCGGCGGCCCGCATGACGATGCCGCGCGGGCCGGTCGAGTAGCCGTCGTACGACGCCCCGATGCCGCCGTTGTCCCACCACGTCGTCCACTCGCCGTCGCCGGCGACGTAGACGATGTACCACTTCGGCGGCGGGTCCCAGTGCGCGTAGCGGTCGGCCACGTCCGCGGCCGCGTCGGCCTTGGTCAGCACCCGCTGCAGCCTGCTCGCGTTGGCCGCCGAACCGGCGACGATGACCCGCCGTCCGGTGACCGCCTGCAGCGCGGAGGCGTCCCACGGCTCGGAGCTCTTCTCGTACTTCGCGACCGACGCCTCGTCCCCGGTGACGGTCCACGAGGTCTGCACGACCTGCGGGAACAGCTGGGTGCAGCCCTTGCCGAAGCAGTAGTCGTTGCGCACGAGCACCGACCAGGTGCCGTCGGCGTTCTGCGCGGGCTTGTCCACGAGCGTCGGCTTCCAGGTCTGCACGCCCATCGCGCGCAACGAGCCGAACCGCCGGGTGAACCCGTCCTGCAGCCCGCCGCCGACCCCGGTGAGGTAGCCGGCGCGGTCGCCCGCGAGCAGCGCCGTGGACTGCTTGGACAGCGTCGCGAGGATCTTGTCGGAGACGGTGCTCTCGCCCTTGGCCCCGGGCACGCTGCCGGCCGCCGCGGCGGAGCGGCCCGGCAGCGCGTGGCCCGAGCCGGTGAAGTCGTGCCGGCCGGCGGGCCCCGCGGAGGCGACCCACACGGCGAGGACGAGGACGAGCGCGACCGCGGCGACGAATCCGGTCGCGACCAGCCCGCGGCGGCGCGGTCGCGGCGGCACCTGGGGCGCGGGGACCGCCGGCGGCACCGGCCAGTGCCCCGGCATCCCGGCGGGCTGCCCCGGACCGGGCGGCGCCGGGAACGCCCGCGTCGAGCCGGGCGGCGCTGAGAACGGCGGTGCGGAGAACGGCGGCGCGGAGTAGGGCGGGGCCGAGGACGGCGGCGCCGCGTATGCCCGCGCGGAGAACTGCGGCGCGGCACGCTGAGGCCGGGCCCGAGGTAGAGGCCGTCGCCGGCGCCGAGG